>JBOHVR010000678.1:0-3832 GCA_050735755.1 Binatia bacterium | reverse complement strand
GTCTTCGCCCTCTGGTTTTGGTTGAAATTACTTCCGGGCTTCAGCTTGACCGCCGGCCGCAGGCTGCGTGGCGGTCTCGGGCAGCGAAGCGGCGCTCTTTGCGGCCGGGTGCAGCTTGATCATGTCGGACCGGGTCATCGTGACATTGTAGCGATAGCCGAAGCCTTGATAGAGGGAAAACGATAAGAGCGTTTCCGTTTCGTCCTTGGCCGCGGTGCAATCGAGCGGAACGTAAACGTAATAGTCGCGAATGCTGAAGCCCGTCACCGCGCACTGGACGCAGCCGCGCGACGCAACTCCCGTGATGATCACCCGGCTGTCCCCGGGCCGGACACCGAGTTCGTCCAGAAGCGATTGCATGTTGGTTTGATAAAAGCAGTCGTGCGTGTATTTGACCACCACCGGTTCATCGGCCGCAGGCTTTAACGTGTCGATGAACTCTGCTTCCCATGATCCTTCCAGCTTGCGAATCTCATTGTGAAACAAAGTAAACTCCAAAGCATCGGCTTTGCGCACCGACTGCGTGTGCACGACGCGCCCGCCGCATTCCCGAACGTAGCGGCGAAGCTGCGCGATCCTGGGGATAATGCGCTCAATGGGCTCGCCCATGTACCGCTTGCTGTTAGGATGCGCCGAGGAGTTTTCCATATCGACAATGACCAACAGGGTCTTGGATGCTTCGAGCTCAACCCGGATAGGATCGGGGTAATTGACTTCTACCAGCATTTTAATCTCTCCTTGCGAGACCGTTTCGGACGGTCTTTTCCAATTTCAGCCTTTGATTCCAAAGATCTGGTTGAACTGATGGATCAGTTGCTTCACATTTGCGCCATACGACGCTGGATTCACGAAAATAAACTCTTTCTCAAACAGCTCGTTCAGACGGCCCTTTTGCTTCACGCCTTTACGGATGCTGATACGGGGAATTTCCGCGAGAGCCACTTGACCCGCCTGCGACAAGATCCAATCCATGAACAAAATCGCAGCGTGCGGATGCGGCGAGCGCGCCATGAGAGCCACGGAATTGGGCTCACCGGCATAGGGCTCAAAGAGGCGGAAATCAATGGGCGCTCCCTGCTCCTTGAATTCTGTGACGCGCCGCCCGCGCGCGGCGATCGCGATGGCGGATTCGCCGGCTAACATTAATTGCACCCTCATGCGACTGCTTGACCCGGGCATGTGCAGATCCTGCTTCGCCAATGCCTTCATGTAAGCTGCGCCCTTTTCTTTTCCCATAGCATCCAACATCACGCTGAACCAATCGTACTCTTCGGTGCCGAGACTCATCTTTCCCTTCCATTTCGGGTTGAGAAGATCCTGATAGTTGTTGGGCACTTCGCCGGATTTAACCAGCTTCGTATTATAAGCCAGCACAATCGGCGTCACCTCGAATGCCGCCCAATACCCTTCGGGATCGTACGATCCCTTGGGCATGCCTTGGAGCTCGGGCGATAAATATGGGCCCGATAACTTAGTCTGTTTCAATTGCCACATTTCAACCGGAGCCGTTCCCATCACGTCGACAGAGTGACGGCCCGCGCGAGCCTCGGTGCTGGCTCTCAGGAAGGCGCTGGTCGGCGTGCCCCGGTAAACATTGGTCTTGATATAAGGATAGGCTTTTTCAAAAGCGGCCATGACCTTGGGATTATCCTGGACGCTAATGGACGTGTAAAAAACGATCTGGCCCTCTTTGCGCGCTCCTTCCTCAAGGACTTTTTTTCGTTGCGCGGCCGGAAGCGCCGATATTTGCTTAACGACCTCCTGCGGTGTCGCAGCAAGGCACGAAACGGATGGAAGCCAAAGAAGAATACCTACCAACGAGACCACTCCATAGATTCTCTTCATGCGATTCTCCTTCCCTGCAATGTTGCTCGCTGCCTACAAGACCCATCGAACTATTTCCGTTCGCCACCGGCACGTTTCTCTCCCCGCCCCACAGTCGAAAGATCAAATGATTGCCAAATGCCTAAGCTTGGCCATACGTCCTCCTTAATCGAACTCTTTTGACTTTGTTCGTGCCGCCGCATCGACGATCTAGATCGCGCAAAACGGCAGCGGCTGTGTTCCAGGATTGGCCAATTGCATCACCAGCAAGGTTGTGTCCGCTGCCGCGGATGTCGACGAGTACGGCGCGTCCGCAGGAAAAAACATGCACGACACGGGCTTGTAGTTTTCTCCCTCGTAGGTCGCTTCGCCCTCTAACACGAGTCGCACCTGCTGAAACGGCACGCGTCCGCCGGGTGTTTCCGCGCCCCGGTCCATTCTGATCATTTTCAGATTCGGCCCTCTCTCGTTAAAATAACCTAAGTGTTTAATGAAAACTCCTTTGATCCCATCCAGGGGAACCCAGGAAAAATTCGCATGACGCATAATAATGTAGCTCTGATACCGTGGCTCGGGATATTTGAGTTTTTCGCCAATGATATACTCCTGAACCGCCTCGAATGCATCTTGCTTGCGACCGTTCGGCCATATGAATATCCCTTTTTCGAACTGGCCCACTTGCTTTTCTCGCATCTCTTTCTGCGCGCGCATCACTTCCGGCCACACCGGCGTTGGAAAACCGGACGGTCCGGGAAAATGAAGCGAGATGCGCACATTATCCTTGTGTCCTTCGGCGGTACGCGTCGGGCCGTAGTAGACTCCTTCCGGGACATAGGCGCAGTCGCCTTCCTCCAGAACGTCCTTGCCGTAGCATTCAGCGCCACGATAGTAGAACCGCACCGCTTCATCGGTGTGCTTGTGACGCGGGTTGTATCGATCGGGCGTATAGGTTGTGATGCCTGCCCGCATCCTTATTCCGCGCTCCGGATCAAAAAAACCGTAAATCTCGCTTCTTCTCCCTCCGCCGCGATGCGTTGCGCCCTGCTCGCTGCTTTCTTCCTGGCGCACAACCACCGGCCTTGTGATCGGGCCCCTATGAGGATCGATTTTTTCCACGGCATTTCTCCTTTGTTGCGATAGTCCATTTCTGCGTGTATCACCCGCGGCATCAGGGTGTCAATGTCGCCCCTACCCGCGGCCCCTACACGCGAACGCGTTCTGGATTTTTTCCCGCCCTAATGATAATCACGGGTGAACTGGCGGGAAGGCCGACGAGATTCAGCGCGACAATTGCCTTAAAGGAGAACGGGCATGCCATACGAATCAGAACGCGGTGCCATCAACATAGCCCTCGGCGGCGATATTATGCCGTCAAGGAGGCTCGCAGTTTTTCGCGAGCCGGAGTTTCTCAAGTTGCGGGAAATCCTTGCAAGCGCCGACGCGACGTTTGCCAATCTCGAAAGTCTGGTCATTCGTTACGGCGAGGGGCACCCCAGCGCGCGCACCGGCACGCATATGGTGACGGAGCCGGAATTGCTTGACGACATCAAGTGGTTGGGTTTCAAAATGGTGAGCTGCGCAAATAGCCACTCTTTTAACTTTGGCGAGGAGGGACTCTTGCTCCAGAACAAATACCTGGACGAAGCAGGAATTCTGCATGCCGGCACCGGCGCGAATTTGCGCCAGGCGAGCAGCCCGGTTTACCTGGATACGCCCCGGGGACGGGTGGCCCTGATCGCAGCGACGGCCCACATTCACTCACCCAATCATCGGGCCGGCCATCAAAGAGTCGATTTCCCGGGAAAACCTGGGGTGAATCCGCTTGGCCATAAGACGACTTTCGTGATCGATCGCGAAGGCTTCGCCGCGCTGAAAAGAATCGGCGCCAACCTGGGATTCGACGCGGAGCGGCAGCGCGTGATCGACCATGGATTTCACGCCCCCTCAGAGATCGGCGCTGCCAGCGATGTCGAGTACGAGTTTCAGGGAGAGCGCTATCTACTGGGCG
>JBOHVR010000677.1:0-12230 GCA_050735755.1 Binatia bacterium | reverse complement strand
CATCAGAAATGAGCAAAATCAACGAGTTACGGGCACACGATAGCTCTCTCAGCTCTATTATTTTCCAGCTACAGCTCTACAATTATTACAGCTCAGCTCCTACCTCATATGATTTCCAGCTCATCATCTATTGACACTGAGCTGAAAACATAATAGATAGCAGCTCATGAACCAATGCTGGAGAGCTGGAAAATATGCAGCGACGAGGTGACTATATGAAAGTAAGCTTTCCTGTTATGAGAGGAACCATGGGCGGTCGAGAGTATTATTCACTCTTGATACCGCTTTCTGAAATTCCCCATCTATTGAAGTTCAGCGATTGGGAACAGTGCACTCAGGAGCTTCGGGCGCAAAGAGTTCTGAACAAGGCACGGGTTCCGGACATTACAAAGTACATACTCGAAAATGAGGACGGGTACCTGTTCTCGTCGATCACAGCCTCCTACTCGTGTCCGGTAAACTTTATCCCTTTAGCTGACAACCCCGAAATCGGGACCTTGGAAATGGAGCTGGAGAACCTCGAGTTCATCATCAACGATGGCCAGCATCGCTGCGCCGCGATTGCCGCAGCACTCAAGGAGAATCCCGCGCTCGGGAAAGATAAAATTTCGGTGCTTCTCTTTGAGACGGAAAATCCGGAAAGGCTTCAGCAGATGTTCTCAGATCTAAATCGATTCGTGCAGAAGACCTCAAAATCGTTAGGTATGCTCTATGATCGTCGAGACAACCTTTCCGCACTCACAATGGAAGTATCGGAGCAGGTGGACGCATTCCAAGGCATGGTGGACAAAGAGAAGGTTACGATCCCGCTGAGATCCCCCAAGCTGTTTACCATTTCCGCTTTATACGAGGCGAATGAAGAGTTGGTGGGTAAAAAAGTCGCTAAAAACGGGTCAACGCTCTACGCCGAAGTTCTCAAGACTGCCGTCGAATACTGGACAGCGCTGTCAAAGATCATTGACGACTGGCAGAAAGTCAAAAATGGCGAACTGAGCGCTTCCGAACTTCGTCAAGAGAAAATCAATACTCATGCGGTGGTTTTGCGCGCTCTCGGAGGCGTCGGAAGAATCTTGCTCGAAAAATATCCGCAAGGCTGGCAAGGCAAACTCAAGCTTCTGGAAAAGATTGATTGGCGGAAATCTGTGGAGGGCAATGCCAATCCTCTGTGGGACGACGTGTGTATTACAGCAGGGTCCGTCGTCTCGAACCGGCAAGCGCGAGCGGCCACGTTGGCTGTCTTGCTGCGAGAAATTGGCGAATCGCCAAACGGAAAAGTAACCAACAAAAGAAACCCTGCAGAGGTGACTAGTGCGCAGGCAACTGAATAATAGAAGAGAACGGCAAAATTCTGCCATTGGCGATCGTTCGGGACCTGCGGAACAACATCCGCAAGCCCGTCGCGCCCATGCTGGCGCGAGCGCTCCCAATGGCACTGAAGATCCAACCGCAACTCGCCTGCGCGGACTGGTTCCTACCGCATGGGCCATGATCCGTCCGTACTGGTCCTCGGAGGACCGGTGGGCAGCCTGGGGGCTGCTCGTCGTCGTCGTCGCACTGACTCTCGGGATGGTTCACATCAATGTTCTCTTTAATCAATGGAATAATGCCTTCTTCAACGCTCTGCAGGAGAAGAACCAGACAGCCTTTCTCGACCAACTCATCCGTGTCTCCTGGCTTATCGGCCTTTTCATCATTTTCGCCGTCTACCAACTTTATCTCAACCAGATGCTTGAGATCCGCTGGCGGCGCTGGCTTACCGAGCGCTACCTCAGCGCTTGGCTGGCCGATGGCGCCTACTATCGGATGCAACTCGTGGCTCGTGAAACCGACAACCCCGACCAGCGCATCGCCGAAGACGTTCACCTTCTTATTTCCCACACCCTCGCTCTTCTCATCGGAGGGTTGCGCGCGGTGGTAACTTTGGTTGCCTTTGTGGCGATCCTCTGGGCGCTCTCCGGAACCCTCACCGTCCCGCTCGGCTGGTCCTCCCTCACCTTGCCCGGCTATTTGGTATGGGCCGCCATCTTGTACGCTATTGCCGGCACTTGGCTTACCGACTGGATCGGCCGGCCGCTCGTGCGGCTGAACTTCGACAAGCAACGTTGTGAAGCCGACTTCCGATTTGGTTTGGTCCGCTTTCGCGAGAATACCGAGGGGGTGGCACTTTACCGTGGGGAGGCGGACGAGTTCCGTGGTTTTCGCGAACGGTTCGAGGCTGTGGTGATGAACTGGTGGGACATCATGCGCCGGCAGAAGCGGCTGACCTACTTCACCGCCGGCTACGGGCAAGGGGGGTGGATCTTCCCGTCCATCGTCGCGGCGCCGCGCTACTTTCGGGGCGAGCTTGCGCTTGGGGGGCTCATGCAGACCATCGGGGCCTTCAACCAGCTACAGGATTCGCTCAGCTTCTTTGTCCAGTCGTATAAACAGATCGCTGAATGGTGCTCGGTCGTCGAGCGACTCTCCGGGTTCGAGCGCGCACTGGAGCGCGTGCGCATCCAGGCGGCGACCGGCGGCGGCGTCCGATGCGCCGCCGACGGGGGCGCATCGCACCTGGCAGTGGCGGGTGTGGACCTCTATCTCCCCGACGGCCAGCCGCTCATCGCGAATGTGAATCTCTCACTCTTGCGCGGAGACACCGTTCTCTTGGGCGGAGCTTCGGGTTCAGGCAAGAGTACGCTTCTCCGTGCCATCGCCGGCATCTGGCCGTTTGGGTGCGGCGAGATCCGCGGGCCGCGCGACCGTCACATTCTGTTTCTGCCACAGAAGCCTTATCTGCCGATCGGCACGCTGCGAGAAGTGGTGAGCTATCCGACGCCTGCGGGTGGCGTGGACGATACGACACTGCGCGAAGCGCTGGAGGCAGTGGGGCTCCGTGAACTGGCCAGGCGACTCGGCGAGTCCGGCCACTGGGCGCTCCAACTCTCCCCCGGCGAACAGCAGCGCATCGCCTTCGCTCGCGCGCTCGTCCAGAAGCCCGACTGGCTCTTCCTCGATGAGGCGACCTCGGCGGTGGACGAGGCTACTGAGGCGCGCCTATATCGACTGGTCCGCGAGCGGCTCGCGGGAGCGACTGTATTTAGCGTCGGCCATCGCGCGACCTTGCGTGCCTTCCACTCTCGCCAGCTGGTGGTACAGCTTAATAGAAGCGGGCCCTCCTCCATCGTGGAAGTGACGGCTGTGCCAGAATGGGCCCGAGGTAGTATCGCCATTCCTATGCGCGACAAAGTCGCTGCAATGGCTGGATAATTATCGAACCAGTACGAAAGGCAGATTGAATTAAAGTGAGGTCCATGCAGCGCCGACGATCTTATCGTCAGCGGTAACGCGTGCCTCGCTACTCTGTGGATGCCAGCACGCATAGCGCCAAGTGGGGTCGATGCTCTCAGGATTTTCAGTGGTAAGATTCGGTGTAATCGAAGGAAAATACGGCACGGCTCGTCATGCCGAATAACAACCAACGCCGTTCTTCCGGACAAATATCACGGCGGCAGTCCAATCCCCGCTTTTCGGTAAGTTTCTTCTAGTTTTGCCAGCCCTTCTTGATCATGGGTCAGGTCGTAGACGAAAATGGAGTATCCAATCTTTGCCACCGGTTGGCGCGTCCAGAGCCAACGAAAGAGCGGATCATCCGGTGTCGAAACATCTTGCAAGTTATAAACGCTGATCGCCAGAATTTTCCGGGGGGCTCCCGTTGGAACCCTATCCGCGGGCGGGGGCCATTCCAAAGTTCCGGTGCCAGGGACATATTGGTAGCGAATGCCGTAGTAAGATGGCGGCGCCGTGCCGAAATAAGAAAAATAAATGATCGGGAGCTTTTCCTCCTCCATGTAGGCCTTGATGCCTTTCAGACCTTGCCCCCAATCCAAATTTGAGTCGCCTAAGTATCGGTAGCCTTGGTCGGGGCCACCGATCGTTTCATTAAAGTAAGCCAGCTGATGTGGCGCGATGCGGAGCGAAGAGATGGCCGTAAAGACGAGCGGCGCGCCAACCAAAAGCGGCGCCAGCCAGCGCCAGCCGAGCTTAATTGTTGCCAGCCGAGAGGCGAGGACAAACAAAAACGGATAGATGGGAAGGATGTGCCGCAACCCGATATTCATCCGCGTCTGCGTCATAACGCTAAAAAAAAGGACCACTGGCAGCAGAAGAAAAAGCGCTTCCCGCCATGTGAAAGCGGATCCAGCTCGATAAAGAGCAACAGAGGCAAAGATTAGAGCAAGAGTGCCCAGCGGTGTTTTGATAAGAAACGCTATTGCGAAATAGCTCCACCAGCTGTGCCAGGAATAATCCCCTACGAAAAAGGCCGGCAGACCTTCTTGTGCCAAGGCCAGAAACCGATAAAAGCCGGATAGCCAGGGTTGAAATCCCCGGAAAAAGTAAGCCGGGGGAATCGCCAGTAAGGCAACAAAAACTATGAGCGAAAGTACGGCTGCTGCTTGGAGGAACTTGTGCCGTGCGTCATTTTGGTTTTGTTTTAAGGGTAAGAGAACATAAGGCTCCCTGCCAATCAAAAGAGGTACGGTAACGATCAGACCGAGCATCGGGATGAGGAGAACCGCGGAAAATTTAGAGAGAAGGGCCATGCCTGTAGAGATGCCGGTAGCCGCCAAAATCGACCATTTAGGGGAGTTGAGATACTCCCAGAGAAGATAGACAGTAAGAAAAAGGAACAAAGTGACTCCCGTATCGGTAGTGACGAGAGAGGAATGAGCGACGAGATTCGGTTCAAAAGACGCAAGGGCCAAGGCGAGCATGGCTGCGCGACCGCCCCAAAGCCGGTAGGCCCACCATCCGGCGAGCGCTACCACAACGCTTCCGAGAAATAAATTGGGGAAGCGACTCAAAGCAAGCACTCGATCAGCGGAAAGGGCGGATCTATAGACCAAGTCCAGTCCGATTAAGTAACCATCTCCGTCGCGCCAGTGTCGGGGATCTGGATGGAAAGGCAGTCGGTAGCCCAGGAAGAGCGGAAGCGCCACAAATTCCTTGATGAGCGGCGGGTTTTGCGGCTCAATGCGAAAGTCTCTTGTTGCGAGATACGAATAGCCCGCCGCGATATGCATGGCCTCATCAACGGTTTGCGAGTTGGCTCGAATGAAGAAAATTCCCTGCGCGACAAAAACGGATAGAAAAAACAACGCTCCGAGCAGCGCCAGTTTAGTTCCGGACATCAAACTGCTCATGCGGGCCAAGCGCGGAAAAACGTTTGCGGCCTGTTCGGTAAATTGTGAGATAGTAATTGCAAGTTGGAACTTTTGAAGGTAAAGCCACAAGGCAGTTTGCCGCCGCGTTTTCACCCTTCCGAGCGCTATGCTAAAGACAGCGCAAAGCTCTTTGTGGCTCACGAAGCTCTTTCCTGCGCTTGCACTGGCGCTCTTCTACGCTTTCTGCGCGCTGGCTCTGCGTCCCTTTGAGAATCTGCCTTTCATTGACGATTGGACCTACGCATGGAGCGTCGAGCAGTGGCTGAGGACGGGAGAGCTACGCTTTTCCGATTGGTCAATTCATTATCCCATTGTTCAGGTTTTGTGGGGAGCTCTTTTCTGTCTGCCCTTCGGCTTTTCCTTTTCAGCCCTGCGAGTCTCAACTGTGGTCTTGGCGTGGCTAGGGGCGCTCGCCTTTTACGCGATGATGCGAGAACTCGGCCGTTCCGGAGCGCACAGCCTTATCGCTACTTTCCTGTTGCTGGTTAACCCGGTCTTTTTTATCCTTACTTTCTCCTACATGACGGATGTCCCTTTTGTAAGTCTCGCGAACATCTCCTTGTTGTTTTTTGTAAGAAGTATAACGCGGAAAAGAAAGATCGATTCATGGCTGGGTAGTTTCTTTGCGCTGTGTGCGTTCTTGACCCGTCAACTCGCTGTAGCTATACCGATCGCCCTGGTTGCCTACTTTTTGGTTTCCTCTTACGAGAGACGTTTGGCTCATTTTCTGCCCGCTGCTTTATCTTTGCTCTTCATGCTGTTTACTCCTTTGTGGATAAGCTATGTCTTTGGCTTTACCAAAGTTTACGCCGGAAAGCTGGACAGCATTCAATTCTGGTTCGATGTGTCGCCTTTTGCCTATGCTTCAGCTGTGATGGGTGTGCTGGCACATATAAGCCTTGCCCTTTCCCCGATGGCATTGCCCTTCTTCTTTAAAAACCACAAGCCACTCCTTTGGATGACGGTTCTTAGCCTCTTGATAGTTGGAACAACCCTCTGGGTTGTAACGGGCACCGTTATCCTGCCTCTCGAAAAAGGAAGCACATGGGCGTTGGAGGAATTAGGAGCTACCCTCCCCCTTTTGGGTGGCGCACGGCCGCCTCGGGAGGGGATGGGAATGCGTCCTTTCCTCCCCCTATGGCTTAACTATCCACTTGCCGTTCTTTCTCTTTGCTCTGCGGCAGTCATTATCGCCCGGGCCATTGAGCTGGCGCGAGAGAAAGGAGAGAAGGTTGAGTTGCTCTTTTTTATCTACGCTCTTTTCCAAACTGCCCTGATCCTGTTACTGTGGCTCTTTTATGATCGCTATTACGTCGTCCTTCTCTGTCCTCTAATGGTGCTTTTAGTAGACAAACGGTTGGCAGATATGAAATTTGCAGTGTTCGGCATCGCGATGCTTTTTCTGATTTCGCTCTCGGGCACGTCAGACAGCTTGCAAGTCAGCCGCGCAACAAATGAAGCCATTACCTGGCTACGGGAGAAAGGTGTCGCCCTTGCGGATATCGACGCTTCCTATGCGTTCAACGGTTGGAATCTCTATTTTCATCCAGACCCTCTTGGGCCAGGGGAAGCGCCCGATCATGATGTCCGCCATATCACCGCAGATGATGTTCGCGCTGTCACCGGAGACGTGGAGAAGCCCTACGAGATCGCTGTGACTCCTCTCCCTGGCTATCACGTGCTCCGGGAGATACGCTGGTCCCCATCTTTTTGGATGGCAACGGACCGGATCTATATCCTGAAAAAATAGCTGGAAGGGCTCTTTATCTGAGTGGTGTATCTCCTTCCCTAAAGCGCTTCCGTGGAGCCAACCCCATGGTCGAATGTTGCGGGTGCGCACCGTTGTACCTGAAGCGCAAGATCGCCAAGCGGCTCAACGCACCCCTGTAAGCGGCCGTATTTTGTTCAGGAACGGTCTGGAGTCGTGGGGTAATCTTTCACAAGGACCGAGATCAAAACCTCCAGACCGACCCCACGTTTTTCCCCGTGAAAGATTTCCTCGGCCGTCAATCTATACCCGACGTTGAGGAGCAAGTCGCGGTAGGTGCGAATAATCCAGGGGAGAAGAAGAGGTTCGCTCGCAACGCCCTGTGTATTGGCCAAGAGAAACTGACCGCCGGGCCGAGTCGCCGCAAACATCTCTGATGCCAGCCAGGAGATGTCAAAGAACGAATAGAGCCAGCCGAGATAGTAAATCGTCTCGCTCATTACGATGAGATCCCATGGCCCGTTCTCTTTGACGTTGTAATCCATGATATTTTCGACACGGAATTCAACCTGCTTGAGGTCGGGGTGCGCTTGCGCCGTTGCGATAGCCCTAGGGGAGATATCTATCGCGAGCACCCGCTCGGCTCGCCCTGCTAAAAGCCGGGTGAATGTCCCTGCGCCGCAGCCAATCTCCAGGACGCGCTCGTAGCGACGCTGATCCAGCATCGCGATAAGACGCGCATACCTTTCGCGCTCGAAAGCCGAGGTTTCCAGTTCCCACGGATCACCGCGCTTCCAGAGGTCGTCAAAGAAAGACTGCGCTTTGAGGCGAATGTGTTCGCGATCGCTCATCGACGCCTCGAATCAAACGCGCGAACTTTGGCTGTGTGCTCCGCTCTCCCGTTCACAGCCGAGCCTTCGACCAAGGAGGAATTCTTAAGATGATTCCAGTTGTCGAACGAGCAAAGCCTGATTCCAAGAGTGCTAATGGCCGCCTGAAGCCGAGGAGCGCATAAGACTTTCAATTCTTCGGTGCGCTCCATCTGGTAGGTCGTTTTGAGGTCATCCACGCGCCCGGGATGGCAGATGAGAACGCTCAAGCCGGCCGGGAGCGTCGACAGCATATCGATTAGGAAATCCAGCCGAATGTGCTTAGGTAGCGGCAGCCCGTCCCATGTTTGGCCGTAAAAACGTCCGGCATAATGAATTTCGGAACAGAGGTTTCTTAAGGGAACCCCGAGACTCTGACAAAGCCGAAGAGCAGCAGACCGAACAGGCTCGCGCATGTGAATGTGTTGATGGGAATTGATGTGAGTGGGATCTCGGCCCACCAGGTAGCGGAAGATATCAAGTTGGCGAGATATTTCGTGCTCTACAGCCAACGTATCATCGAGCGCTACCACAGTATAAAGCGGCACCCAGCTCCCCGCACGGTAAACCCATTCGCCCAAATCAAGATGAAGGCCGAGGCTGAGCTCCGGATGTTTTTTCGCATACAGGGCCGCCTCCCCAGCAGCCAGCCATCGTGTCATCAGACTTGTGCTTGTTACGATGCCATGCTCATACGCTTCTATGATGCCCCGGTTTACCCCAGGGCTTTGACCGAAATCGTCGGCGTTAACGATAAGATACTTTTCACTGCCCATGATCACAGTCCTCTATGCTCGAAGGTGGCGCTGCAGCAACGTCCGCCCGCCGAGGCTATCCCACAATAGATGATTTGGATGCTATGCTCTTTAAGATTCTTACCTTCGTAAAGAGCAGCGAAGCTAGCGCAGTGTTACGACACGCCAGCCGGCGGGGCGAGCAAAAGTCCGCGCCGCCGTTCCCTCGCTCCAAAACATTTCATGCCCTCGGTAATGTGAAAGCACGACGATATTCATCTTGAGTTTCATCTCTTCCTTGAAACAAGGCAGTCCGAACACCTGAGGAGGAAAGTGCGCCTCGCAGGAAATTCGCGGAGCGGAGGCATTAAGGTACTGCACTGTCGCTCCTGCCAGGGATCGTGGCTGGCCGTCCGGGGGGTAGGTGTATAAGCGAGGGATAAGGGCAATGCTGCCTCTCCCGTTCGTGGGGTCAGCAGCAGAAAAGGTTACCTTGCGAGGTATGAAGTGAATGGCGAAATGGTAGGCCCGGTCGCCGATCAAGACCAGAAGATGAACCTGATAAGTTTCAGACAACGGGAAGGACCCCTCGCAGGACAGGTGTTTTGGATGCATGTAGTCCATACCGATGGTTGCCAGATATAATCCGTTGGCATCCCACGTGAGATAGATATCTGCAAAGGGAACGTACGGCGGCTCGGCGGCAAATCCCCGCATGAGAGTTTTTTCTTTGTCCCAATCCGTTAACGAACCATCGCTAATGTCAATCGTAGAGGACGCCCGAGAAATAGTAATGATGGGTGAATCTCTTACGTCCCGGCGACCAGGGTCGGCTGCGGCGTGTAAGCGAGGGAGTAGGGGGTTCGTGCATTGAAACGATGCGACGACTTCCTCGTAGGGTCGATCATGAATATCGACGAGCCCCATATTATAGTCTTCGCCATCCTCACGTCCGCCTTGAGGCTCATCGTAATATTGAAACCACTGTGTGCCGACAATATTAGGGAAACGAGCAAAATTGCGAAGAGCCTGCCGGACGACTCTCGCCCGCTCTCTTTGGGTCGGTACCTTGAGGAGGTGCCCGGTATTTTTGTTACCGCTCCGGTTTTCCATGGCACCACAGAAGAATTCGGAAACCAAAACAGGCCGATCCGCAAGCGCGGCGAGTCCCTCGAAGAAATAATGAGCCACCCACCCATCCGGCCCATCAAGATTGTAGTTGACAGCCACTACGTCCACGTACGGAGCCATCGCCCGCACGGCATCCTGCGAGTAGTAAATGGGCAGCCTGTCGCTAAAGATTAGCGCATGCGGATCAGCGGCGCGCAAACCGTCATGTATCAGCTTGTAGTATCTGTCCGCACAAAGATACGTGAATTCGTTGAGTACCCTAATTCCCGACCCGCCGGGACGAAGCTTGAGAGTTGCCCGAGCATCCTGAAGAGATTTAAATCCTTTGGCCTCCTTCGACGGCATCCAATCGTCCAGGAGCTTCTCCCATTTTCCCTCATAGCGATCGTAAAGAAGCTGCCAGAGCAGCCGCTTCGTATTATTCTGCCATCCTTCAGAAAGATAGAATCTAAACAGCGCTGCGTTCCACCAGCCGACTTCATTGTCAGGAAAGTAACCGATACGCAATCCGCGGTGACGATGCGGCGCCGTGAGACGGTCCGCCCACTGATTGACCCGCGTTGCCAACGCCGGATCAAATGGATCGAACCAAAGCGCTTGACTGAACCAACCGAGATCGAGATTGGGAATATAGGGGAGCCCGATATTCTCTTCAGCGAAAGTCCAGGCTCCGAGATGATTGAAGCCCCATTTCACGAGACGATCGCGTAGGGTCACTGCCCACGTATCGATAGAAGGGTATAGGTTCCATAGATCGTAAGCAGGCCGCCCTTGAACTGTTTCGGGCGAACACCCCGCGTCGGCCCCGTTCAGTCCACATCCATAAAACTTTTCACCTTCAGGAGTGACAAGCCAGAACACGCCGTTGTCCATCACGACCCCCCAGCCACCAGATGACGAGACACGCAGAACCTCCGGGTCACCTCCGCAGCATTCTTGTGCAAGGACACTCAAGCTCTCTCTCCGGGCTCCGGTTTTTGCGGCAAGGGTCAACTCCAGCGCCTAGAGGAAACGAGCTTCGTAGGCCCGCAGGACTTCCTCCTTGTCGAGCGGCTGACTCACTGGAGTTTTCTTGCGTGCCAGAACTCGAACGCTGTAAGAACGACCTCGGCTATGCGGCGGATGATTGTCCCCGAGCGTTGCGACTTCAAAGCGCGCCTCTAAAAGGCGGCGAAGGCTTTCCACTGAGAATACCGTGGGCTCATCCGGAGTCGCTTCTCCACCAATATCGACGCTGATAAATAATGCACCGTCGTGCGTCAGAATCCGCCAGATCTCGTTCAGCGCCACCTCTGGGTTGGGCATGTGATCGAGAGCGTTGCGGCATACCACCAGGTCTGCGCAGTCATCCAATAGGGGAAGATTCTCGGCGCCGATAGACAAGTAGACAGTTCGGCTGCTGCCTTCGTCTTGTATCAGCATTCCGAGTTGCTGATACACATAAAGCAGCGGGTCAATCGCGATTTTGACCCCCGCAGGAAATGCGGCGAGGTCACCCGTACAGCCACTTCCGATACTCACGACGGTCTTGTCTTCCAGCCATGCGGTATCTCGCCCCAAATAGCGCGCTACTTCATCCAGCAAAAGTCGAGAGTAGGCGACTCGCTCGGCGTCATACGAGCCGCCGCCGAATCGATCGCGTGAGTACTTTTCATGGTAGAGGAACCAGCCGACCTCGTCCAAATAGCGCGGTTCGGTAAGATCCGGTATTTGCGGCATCTGGTGCTCCTTGTCTGCTTGGCGTTCGGTCAAGATCGTTAACGGCCGTCTCTCATCACAAGCTCATCTTGTGTTGCGTCTCAGAATTCAGAGATCCAGGTCATCGAGGACTTTGGCCAGGACCGTCTCCGCCCGGAAGTACTCCTCGGCGATTGCCCGAGCTGCACGGCTATGCCTGCTGTAATCGCTAATGACTTTTTCAAAAGCCTCTACGATTTCCTCCAGACTGTTGAAGGCAAATAGCCCCTCGCCGGTAGGAAGCACGGTGCCAAACCCGGTGTCCTGTGTGATAACGGGCCGGCCGGCGGCGAGATAACAGGCGCTACGCTCGCTGAACCAGCCGCTGCGCAGACGCACGTTCTGGTCCTTTGCGACGGTAAACTCTGCCGACGATGAGCGCACGTAGTCCCGGTAGCTCCACGGGTCCAGGGTAAACGGTAGCGCATCGACAACGCTCCAGCGATGAGCTTCAAGCAACCGGCGATCGCTTCCGTCCAGGTGCGGAAAAGCCAGCGCCAGCTCGATCGGTTGTCTCACTCGTTCAGGCAACTCAATGAATTTGAGGAATTCGCGGTGCTTGCTCCAATAATAGGTCTGGCCCTGATAGACAACATCGTTTCCGGTCTGCTTCCAATTTGCCACAGTGGTGAACGCTTTTCGCGGAGATGGTCCGAGCTCCCAAAGATCCAGAAGTACGGGTTGGCGAGTCCTGGAACGGAGCCCGGGAAGCGGCGGTATTGGGCAGCCCTGTCTACCGATATTTTCTCCATAAGTGACAGAATCACTGTGCTCCTCAACGAGCCGTACTATTTCCCGTTCCCCGCCGGCGAATAAAATTTCATGCGTGACGGGGTCGGTGCCAAAA
>JBOHVR010000676.1:0-6599 GCA_050735755.1 Binatia bacterium | reverse complement strand
GTCCTGGAGGCCGTCCGGGAACTGCTCCGCACGCGCGACCGCGTTTGCTCTCCTGGGGAGGACACACATCGGCCACGGTTTATGAGATACTAGACCAACGGATGGCTACTATTGGTGTTGTCGTATTTTGCGTTGCTGGGATGAGGCACTTAGGTCGGTGTCTTAAGAGCATCGAATGGGCCGACGATGTCGCGGTTGTTAACCTCGGGGAGGGAAGAGGGTTCGTTCACAATCTTGGCTCGGCGGAGCGCCGCCAGCGAACGGACTGGATTCTACAGTTGTGGGCGGAGGAGCGTATCGATAAAAAACTGGAGGAGCAACTCTCATGCTTGCGCCGGATTCCGCTTGATGAGGCCCGACCCGCGTACCGAATTCCGATCCGCTCCTACTTGTTAGCAAATTGGGTTGACGGAAGTATCTGGGGCCCGAGCCCGTCGTTACGTCTGACCCGCGGGCGCAGACACTGGCCGCCCGCGTGGTGGAACCTAGACGCCTGGGAGCTCGAGGGATCCGGTTGTCTAACGGGTTGCATCCAAGACTATTCAGCCGCGGAATTGAGCTCTGGCATCGGCCACGTGAATACCGTGTCGAGCCTTTGGGCGCAGGAGTTGAATGGTCGCGACCGAATTCCGGGTCTGACCAAGGCGAGCCTGTTCTCCGTGCTTGTGCTGCTGCGCCTCCTCGTAAGACGAACGATGCTGCATGATGGATTTGCGGGGCTGACCTTGTCTGTCTTGTGTGCCTACGCTACTCTTTTGGTCGGCGCAAAAGCCTGGGAGCGAAGGCCAGCTTCTGCCGATTCATCCACTAACAGAGACAGGGGACGAACTAGCCAGGTCCGATAACGATCCAGCAGCGCGCGCCAATCTATAGCAAAGTGACGTGCAAGGTGGAGGATTGGTTTTGGGGAAATACTCCCGCGGGGTTTAAAAGAGTTGCGGCCCAATGCGGGCGAATGCTGGTCGTGCGTGAGGAACTCGGGGATTTTCTGGTTGCCTTGAATCTTTCCGGCGGTTCCGAATCTCCTATCAGGGCAAGCCGGTTTCGGGGAAGGAGCAGTCTCACTTCAGTAGCCCTTGCGGATGGAACAGCCGCGCTCGTGCGCTCTTATCATCGTGGGGGGATGGTCCGGTACCTGACGAAGGATCTGTTTTGTACTTGGCCGCCACGCCCGTTTCTTGAGCTGGCGGTAACCGAACATGCCCGCTGCCGGGGAATTTCGACCTTGGAGGTGATGGGCGCCTGCATCGAAAGAAGCTGGGGTCCGTTCTATCGGGGTTGGTTGGTCACGCGCGAGCTCACGGGAGCGCGCGACCTGTGGAGCATCCTGCGCGAAGAGAGCTATGCCGGAAGTGAAACGAAAAGGCTGCTCCAGGCGGTCGCCAGGAGTATCCGATGGATGCATCGTCAGGGTTTCTATCACCGGGATTTAAACCTGAAAAATGTGTTGGTGCGTTCTGAAAGTGGCGCCCTTCGCGTTTACATTATCGATTTCGATAAGGCGAGGTTCTTTTGCCATGCCATTTCTGACGGCAAGGCCGAAAGCAATCTCGATCGCCTGTACCGATCCATCCGCAAGCTGGATCCCGACCAGCGGCGGGTGTCGAAGGAGGAGTGGGATTGGTTTCGCCGGTTCTATCGTGAGGCGCATCTCCATGAGACTTGATCCCCACCGGATTCTGATTGTGCTTCATGGTTCGGTGGGCGACGTTGCGCGCGCGCTTCCCGTCGCAAACCATCTTCGCGATGCTTATCCAAACGCCACGATCGCCTGGGCCATAGAACCGGCAGCTTTTCCACTGGTCGAACACCACCCCGCGGTTGATGAGACGATCGTTTTCGACCGCGGCAATTGGCAAAAAAGCGTCGGCCCCTTCTTGCGCCAGATCCGTCGCGCGAAATTTGATCTGGTACTGGACCTTCAACGCCTTTTAAAGAGCGGTTTTATCAGCTGGTGGTCCGGCGCCCCTTACCGGCTTGGATTCCATCGCCAAGACGCCAAAGAAGGGAATTGGCTCTTTAACAACCAACATATTCTGGCGGCGGGTAGCGGCGTGTCGAAATTGCAGCAGTACCTGAAATTTACCGAACATCTCGGCATCCAGCAAACGTCCGTTCGCTGGGGATTGCGTCTAACGCGGGCGGAAGACCGACAGGTGGATCAACTGCTGGGAGGACTGGAGCGGAACTTCGCCGCTTACTTTGTGGGTAGCCGATGGGAAAGCAAGCAGTGGTTTCCGGCTGAAACAGCGAAGTGCGCGGCTGAAGTCCGACGCCGTTACGGGCTGGCTGCGGTCCTCTTGGGCACAAAAGAAGATGCGGCCTTTGCCCGCCGGGTTGAACAAACCAGCGCTATCACCCTTCTGAATCTTGTCGGTCGAACGTCTTTGCGTGAGGCCGTCGGAGTCCTCCGCAGAGCCGCCGTTGCCGTCGGTCCCGACACCGGATTGATGCATGTCTCGGCCGCGGTGGGGACGCCCGTGGTTTCGTTGTGGGGAGCTACAAGTCCAGAGAGAACCGGGCCGCACGGCTCTCTCCATCTCGTCATCCGCGGAAAGGCTCCGTGCTCGCCCTGCTACCTGAGGCATTGTCCCATCGGCCGCATTTGCATGGAATCCATTGACGTCGACGAAGTCGCCGGGAGGGTGGGTGAGGCGTTGTCTCAGAGATCCGCTAAGCATGACAGTGGCTTCTAAATACGAAATTCGTCGAGACGGGGATTGGAAGCTACTGGTCCTTTCGGCCCGTTGGAATCCCGACCTTTGGCGTCACATTCGGGAAATTCTGAGCAGCGAGTCACCGGCGCGCCACCCGCAGGTCAAGCGGTTTCGTTTTTTTCAAGGCGACCGGGAAGAAGAACTCTATCTCAAAACCTATTACTTTTTGGATATTCCGGAGCGTATGAGAAGTTTGTTTCGCACTTCAAAGGCACTCCGCGCGTTCAAACAGGGCGAGGCGCTTCAACAAGAGGGTTTTCGAGCGCCGCTTGCTGTCGCCGCGGGGGAACAAAGGAAGCATCGGTTGCTTCAGAAAGCGTTCCTTTTAACGGTGGCAATAGATGCGACGCCTCTTGCTCAGTTCCTGAAAGAGCGGTTTCAATCCGCGCATGTCGGGTGGTGCAGAGAAAGAAGAATCTATTTGTGCCAGCTCGCGGCTGAAGTGGCGCGCCTGCATGAGCGCGGGTTTGTGCACGGAGATTTAACGCCCTACAACATCCTGGTTCGAACCGGCAGCGCCGGTGCGGCATTTTTCTTTCTCGACAATGATCGCACCCGACGTTATCCATTTTGGTTAGGTCACTGGCAATGGAAAAGAAACCTCGTGCAACTGAACCGATTTCAGCTACCGGGCATTCGGTTACATGATCGAATCAGGTTTCTGCGCGACTATTTGACAAACCGGACTGGGAGCCGGAACGACCGGCGCCTGATCGTATGGCTGGAAAAGCGAACGCGGCGGCGTCGGGCTTGGAAGGATCGATTGCGGGGCGAGCTCAGTTTCCGTGAGCTCATGAAATGGGATGGTCGTCTTTCAAAGAAGAAGAGAAAAGTGGAGTCGTGGCCGGCATAGCGTTGAGAGACTCTTTTCCATGGCATGGCCCAGTCTTAGTACTGCTGTGCAGCTTGTTGTTCTTTTTTCCTATTCAGGACCTGCCCTTTTCCAACAAAGGAGAAGCGCGGGAAGCCGTTGTCGTACAGGCCATCGTCAATCAAGGGAACTGGCTGTTTCCGTTGCGCCCCAGCGGTAGACTGCCTTCCAAGCCGCCGCTCTTCCATTGGGTCGGAGCCTTGGCCTCCACGGCTTATGGAACAGCCACGGAAGCGACGGTTCGCTTTCCATCAGCGTTTTTTGCCACTCTGGGCGTTTTATTGATCTATTTGCTGGGCCGGCGCATGTTCGGAGCCGATTGTGGATTCTGGGCCGCGGTGATCCTGGCCACTTCATTGGATTATCACTTTCTCGGCGTCTCCGCGCGTGTCGATATGACGTTGACCTTTTTCGTCACGCTGTCAATGGCTCTCTTCTATTTCCTCCACTCCGGTTATCTTGGCGGCCCCTTTTGGCAAGCGGTGTTTTACGCCGTTTTGGGGGTCAGCGTTCTCGCCAAAGGGCCCATCAGCGTCGTCTTTGTGGTTCTGGTCGTCGGGCTGTTTTTCGCTCGCGAGAAGCGGTGGAGTGAATTTTGGCAGTTCTTGTTTCATAGAATGATGCTACTTACCGTGCTTATCGTCGCCTTCTGGTACGGGCTGGCCGTACTGAAGGATGGAGAGCATTTTATTCAAAAGCAAATTGTGCGCGAGAATTTGACACGGTTCTGGGCTTTTGGCGCAGAGGGAGCGAGACACGAAAAACCTTTCTATTATTATTTGCCCTACCTCATGCTTAACGGTCTTCCATGGACTTTTTTCTTGCCTTTTGTTGTCGTGGACAGCTTCAAGCGTCACGGCGTCGCTGAACAGAGCCATCGATTCTTAGTTGCGTGGGTGATCGGAATTTTTTTGTTCCTGTCCGCGTCGGCCGGAAAAAGACCCGACTATCTATTGCCTCTCTATCCGGCGTTAGCTCTCTTGATTTCTCAGTGGTTTAGCAGGCAAGGAGAGCCGGGAAGGAAAAGCCACGTCGCATTGACGGTCATGGGAGGGTTCTTTTTGCTCGTGGCGCTGTTGTCTCTGGGATTGGCTTGGGATTTTGGAAGCCCCGGTTTGTACTTTTTAGATTTTTTCAGCTCCCAACTCCGTTCAAAGGATCAACAGCAAGTTGTTTGGGTGGCGCGCGGCGTCGCGGAGCAACGGTGGTTGGCAAGCTCAATCCTGGTTCTTTTTTGCGGCGTTTCTCTATTTCTGTCACGCGCGCTGTTCCAGCCGCGCCTGCAGGCGGTGCGGGTCTATGTCCTTGTATTGGCCGTCCTGGGTTTGGTTCTGGGGCAGTGTGTGTTTTTGCGCGCAATTGCCGAGGGCAAGAGTTACGCGTCGTTCATGTCCCAAGTTAGGAAGGAGCTAGACGGGGACGGAAAACTTTACGTTTATGGCCATGGATTTGACAAGAACCAGATCCTATTTTATCAGGGCGGTGAGGTTCCCGTGCTGGATGTCTCGCCAGAGAAGCTGGCCGAAAGGTTGCAATTGGAAGACGATCTTATCATTCTGACCGGACAGCAGTGGAAGCAGATTGCAGTCGATCATCCCATCCCGGCCCCGCTTGTGAAAAGCGAAGGGCTCGGCCCGGACGGAGACGCTTCTCTGGTTCTCATCCGCGGCGAAGGCCAGCCTTATGGGGGCGGAGGGGAGATGAAAGGTTGACTCGGGCATGACTGAAGAAGGAGGTATAGAACCGGGCGCGTTTCCGGAATCCCTCCAGGGTTGCCGCGAATGATTGAAATCAAAAGGCGCAATCTAAGTTCCATGTCGCGGCGTTACGCGCGTGCACAGGGCATCATTGTGTCGATTCCTAAGAGCGGTCGCACCTGGCTGAGGGTATTTTTGCACGCCTATTGCTGCGCCCTCGACGGCCGACCCTTTACCCTGGATGAAGACGAGATTTCGGCGAGTCGCTTGCCTCGGTTCATCTTCACGCATGATCTCTGGGAACATTTGAAAACAGCTCGATTCAAGGACAGCATCCGAGGGAAGCATCTTGTACCACGCCACGTGCTCGGCGGAAAGCCGATTCTTTTGTTATCGAGGGATCCCAGGGACGTGATTGTCTCGCTTTTTTTTCAACTGAGTAAAAGAACACGTCAATTTCGGGGAACTCTTTCAGACCTCATTGATGATCGCCGGTTTGGAATTCATTCAATCGTGGAAATCATGAACACGTGGCTGCTGGAGTGGGGGGGAAGAAGCAATTTCAAACTTCTTCGCTATGAGGATTGCCGACTCAACACCCGTAAAGCTTTCGCCGAAATGCTAAGATTTTTTGGCTTTGAGAGAATTGAGCAAGAGGCCTTTGATCGCGGTCTCCAGTTTTCGAGTTTTGAGAACATGAAGAGCATGGAAGCCCGCGGCGAATTTAAAAGTGGAATCCTGCTTCCCGAGGATCCCTCAGACCCCGAGTCCTTCAAGGTTCGCCGCGGCCTTGTGGGTGGTTATAAGCATTATCTGAATGAACGCGATCTGCTTGCCATCGAACAGGCGATGCTTTCTCTGGACTCACGATTTGGCTACCAGGGGTCGAGATTGGCGGCGCCAACGCCTGCTATGGAGTAAGAGGATCCCTTTTGCTGTCGAATAGGTCATGGGAGTTCGTCAGGGGTCGTAAAGTTACCCGTTTTTTGCGCCAAATCGGCGACGGCTTTGAAGCGGCTGTATCAAGAATCTTCCCGATGATCTGAATGCGATGGGCCATCACGGCGACCAACAGAAGACAGTTGTTGTTCTGGGCCTCGCGCGCTCGGGCACCTCGGTCGTCACAGCGATGTTGAGGGCGATTGGTGTTGAAATGGGCTCTAGCCTTTATGATAAAGCCAATCCTTTGGGGTCCTTTGAAGACGAGGATTTCGCGGAACTTCACAAGCAGGTTTTTGAATTGACGGGAAGCGACAAGAACTATTGGAACCCCCCCGGTGCCGAGGAAATTCTGAATTTAAAGGAGGCCTGGGC
>JBOHVR010000675.1:0-4075 GCA_050735755.1 Binatia bacterium | reverse complement strand
GTACATATCGAGTAATATCACCCGGGGCATGGCTTGGGTAAGTTTTTCTAGGGCTTCTTGGGCGCTACTCACGGCAATCACTTCCCAATCCCCTGATTCGAGCTGACGAGTAACCACGTGCAAGAGATCGGGATTATCATCGACCAACAGGACCTGGTCTTTGTTCTGTGTCGTCATTTGCTGGCGGCAAGGGGTCTCATGAAAAACAATAACCAGCGAGAATGTTCACCCCTGCTGCGGGCAATATGGATAGCTATGCTTCACCAGAGGATTGTTTTCAGGGATGGCTACGTTCGGGCCGATGAACGATTTTCTGGTCATGCGGGTCCGGAAATTCCCTCGCGGAGCCCCACAACGAGTGCGCGTCGGTCGCGGCTTCCGCTTTTCGGCTCCCTTGATTCGCTGCCTATTTCTTTTCCCGTGCTGGGGTCGCTAAATTTTTCTGATGTATGATCCGCAGGAGTTCTGCGAAAGAGGATTTGGTCAGGACCCGGCTAAATTGCGAACGGTAGTTATTGACCAGGCTGATGTTCTCGATTATGACGTCGTACACCTTCCAGGCTTCTCCTACTCGATGAAGCCTGTAATTAATAGCGAACTCCTCACCCTTTTTGTTCACAACTTTGGTCTCAACTTCTGCCACGTCCTTGTCTTGCTTTTCGCGCAGGTAACGGAATTTCTCGCCATTGTAAGACTCAATTTGATTCAGGTAACTGTCTTCCAGGAGGCGGGTGAAAGCTTTGGTAAACTCGCGTTGTTCTTCCGGCGTTCGGTTCTGCCATTGCGAGCCCAAAGAACGCTTCGCCATTTCCGCGAAGTCGAATTTTGGATAAATAATCTGCCTCAATTGGGACCGCCGTTCCTCCTTCTTTGCGCCGGACTTGAAATCGGGATTTTGGAGAACGGCAAGAACCTTTTCGACGGTGCCCTGGATTTCCTCCTTTGGGGAACCCGCTCCCAGAGTGGGGCGCGCCCAAAAAAGCGTCACAACCGCCAACGCAACGAGGTGCCGCGCGCGCTTTTGTTTTTGCATAGGTTCCTTGTGAATCACGCCGTTCTACTCGGGAGCAACGAACCCGCGCGACGCATGATTGGGGTACGGGTCCAAATTCTCCGGTTTTTAAACCGCACCTGTTTCTTGCGCATGAGGTCCGTTAACGCGTATGAAGCCCAGCGGCAGGCGACTTTGGGGTCACGCAGCAGTGTCGTCGCCTCTTCGGTCAAGGCCACTATCAGATTTCCCAGCGTGGTTTCTAGCTTTTTCGTGCGGTGCATTTTTGTTCCTCCTCAGCCCCAGGTGGCCGTTTGCCCGAATCTATCTTTGCAGGGGGTCCTGGCGCAGCGGCTCGTTCTTTCTTTTGAGCGCTCCAACTCTGCCCGATTTTGATCAGTTGCTTTTCATCCCGCTCCAATCAGACCCCCTTTTTCGCCGGTAGATAGCGGGGCGGCGCAGCCATACGCCCTAAAACACAACCAGGAATACGATAGAAAAAGCATTGACTCTTCGCGCCATCTTCAATCCTCCCCGAGTTTTGATGAACGAGTGATCGCTGTTTTGGCGTGGGCCGGAGCACGTCCTTGAAGGCCAGAATAGCAGCGCGCTCCACATCCAAGGTCGGGCAAGCCCCGTGCCACAGCGGTTCCCTAAGGCACATCCTGTTGTTTTTCTACTATTTATGACGCGCGCAGGTTTCAGGGATTGTTGCTGAGTGGAGGAATTTCCCCACAATGGGAAATTTTTTCGCCTAACTTTAAATTAGATAGGAAAATGCGTGAGGCAGGTGGATATCAATGCGGCACGGAAAAACGAGAAGCAGAGTGGCCACACCCGGATGACAAAACGGCGCGAGAACCTAAATGCCGCCAACTCGGATCTGATTGACTGTCTCGCGTTAACTTCGATGGAAAAACGAAACACGCTTTCTCGCGCGTGGCGGCTGCGCGGGAAGCTCTTTCGTCAGAGCCGCGATATGCCGGGCGAGCTCGGCCCGCGAAAAGGGTTTTTCCAATACTCGGACAGAATAATCCCGGTTCTCCTTTTCAAGTCGCGTCCGGTACTGATCAGCCTGCGCAGTAAGATAAATGGTCTTGACCTGGGGGTGATGCGCATGTATTTGGGCCATCAGTTCGAAACCATCCTTGAACGGCATACAAATGTCGGTAACGACAACATCCGGTCGGAACAGCAGAAAAGTGAGGTAGCCCTCATTTCCATCTCGCGCCGTTCTCACCTGGTAGCCATTCTCTTCCAGTGCTATTTGGATGATCGTGGCTAGACTGCTGTCGTCTTCGACAACAAGGACCTTCATTTTGAGACCTATGCCGTCTCCTGTTCCCGGATTTTGGGATCACTTTTGGGATCTCAGGCCGTTCTTAACGAAAGCGCTGATAAACCCTGCGTCCCTTTGATCGATAGGCTTTCTCTTCGAAAGCGCCCTCCACTTTGATGATCGCAAGCGGGTCTGGTGAATGCGTGCGGCTTTCTGCGCGAACCATCGCGGCAAGCTTCCACGCGTAGTCGTCATTGAATTCCGGAGCAGCGGCTCTCGCCACTTCGTGGCGGTGAAAGGTCTCATGGATTTTTTGCGCGCGGGTTCTATGCAGTTGGTCTTGCGGAAAACCTGGCGCCATCCTGAAAGATGGATCGGCAGTGAAGCAGAGCAAGAATGGCGACAGCGAAGCTAACTTGGCAGCGGAAGCCGGTCTTTTGATCTCGCGGAAAATATTTCTCGCCTGGTCATGACCCATAAGCAACTTCCACGCAGGCGGCTGGCCTGCGCTTGAGAGGTTCAGCAGAAGCTCCTAAGTTGGGGACAGCAAGCGCCGTGCCAGGGGATTGCCCATCGATCTTCGTGGCTTTTTGGGGAAATCGGTCTGTTGGGCGCGCCGGCCATTGCAGGGATTTCCCTACAAATAAGGACGCTATCGGATCTGAATCTGCCCTCAGACGCTAGTCTTTGTAATCGTGTGGCTTGAGGTTGTGTTTTCTGAGCAAATCATAAAAATCCGCGCGGTACTTGCCGGCAATTTTTGCCGCTCGACTCACGTTGCCTTCGCATACTTGAAGGAGATGGGCAAGGTATTCTCTCTCAAAAGCCTCTTTAGATTCTTTTAGCGGTTTTAAGCCTCCCTGAGGAGCAGCCTTGGTTTGCAAAATATACTCGTCTGTAATCGTCTCCTGCTGAGTCATCGCTACGGCGTATTCAATGGTATTCTCCAGCTCACGGACGTTTCCGGGCCAATCATAGAGCATGAGCTTTTGCATGGCGTGCGGGCTCAGACCTTTCACGTCTTTTTTCATCTGATGCGATATTTTTTTCAGGAAATGGTCGACCAGGTGAGGAATGTCCTCTTTGCGATCGCGCAGGGGCGGAAGCGAGATGGGAATGACATGAATGCGGTAGAAAAGGTCCTCACGGAAATTCGCTTTTTTCACCTCTTCTTCCAGGTCCTTCTTGGTGGCAACAATGACTCTGACATCGACCCGTACCGGCCTTTCGCCGCCAATGGGATAAAACTGGCGTTCTTCCAAGGCGCGCAGGACTTTCGCCTGGATGCTCGACGGCATCTCGCCGATTTCATCGAGAAAAAGCGTGCCTTCGTGCGCTTGGGTGAAAAGGCCCTTGGTGCTGCGGACGGCGCCGGTGAAGGCGCCTTTCTCGTGCCCAAAGAGCTCGCTTTCGAGCAGGGTTTCGGGAATCGCCGCGCAATTGATCGCGACAAATGATTTCTCTCTTCTGTCACTCGCAAGATGGATGGCTTTGGCAATCACTTCTTTTCCGGCGCCGCTTTCGCCGTGGAGATAAACCGTCGAGTCCGTCTTGGCGATGCGGGATACGGCTTCCAGCACCGCCTGCATCTTTTCACTCTTGGCGATGATGTTTGCGAAGTCATAGCGCTCGATCAGTAGATCCTTCAGGCGTTGGATTTCTGAAGTCAGGCGCCGGTTTTCGAGAGCCTTTTCGATTTGAAACAGGAGATCTCGCGGTTCAAAGGGTTTGGTGATGTAGCTGTACGCGCCTTTCTTCATCGCCTCGACCGCATTTTCAATCGACCCGTGGGCGGTCAGGATAAT
>JBOHVR010000674.1:0-4081 GCA_050735755.1 Binatia bacterium | reverse complement strand
CTCTGTACCTTGGGGGCCCGATGACGAAACGGAGCTTCCAGGTAGCGCTCCCAAAGATCATCGGCCTCGCGAACGTGACCGTCGATATCAATGATCCGCATCGAGTTTTTCTGCTGTTCCCGTTCGATTTACCGCAGAGCCAATCATTTCTCCTTCTCGCCCGACTGGAGCGCTGCGAGCGCCTTCTGCACGAGCTTGCGGCGCAATTCTTTTTCTTCCTCGGGCGACAGTTTGGCATCGCCCGTGACATGCACGATGCCATTGCCTAAAACGACGCGGTTGGACCCTACCATCTTGGCAATCGAGCGGGCCGAGGTAATTTGAACCACCGGGATGCCTGCCTTCTCAAGTTCGGTTGTGATCGCAGCGCCGCTGCGCGTGCTCGTCCCTCAGGTCGAGGTGAGAACCACGGCATCGACGCCCTCCCGCTTCGCCTTTGCCGCCATTTCCCGGCCCAGCCGCCGCGTGTTCGAAAGCGGATTCGATCGCCCTGAAGTCGAAATGAATTCATTATGCAGTTTGCCAATGACACCGCTCTTTTCCATCTCGCGCATGGCATCGAGCGGCACCAGGCGGTCGGGATCTTCTTGCACAAACCTTGCATCGTACCCGCCGTGGGAGATTTCATATTCTTCCCCGCGCAGGTCGTCAGTGCCTTCGATGCTGTAGGAACCCCAGCGCGTCGCTGCCGTTCCATCGATCTTGTCCGGATTTCCTTTGGGAACAAGCCCGCCGTCGGTAATGAGCATCAGCTTGGCTCTCGACAGATCTTTGACGGCAGACGGCATGGGAATCGGTTCGAATGACGTCGGCAACATTTCCGACTCGAACGGCTTCCCTTTCACTTTCGCCATGAGCATGTCCACGAGCCGTGTTGCCGCCGTCTGTTCGACCAATTGGTCGCGCAGGAGTCCCCGGCGCAAATAACCTTCTTCTGCAGGCAGGCCGATAGCTGTCTTCTCGACCAGCTTCTTTCCCAGGTTTGCCATCCTGATCAAGACCTCGCGCATCTTCGCAGGGCTGCTATCGGAATCGACGATATAGAGCGCTTCCCGATGAAGGTCGACGCCGGGATTCTCTGCGCTCATCCCCGTAATCACGGGAATCCCCAATTTCGCTTGAACAGCCGCGCAGAGCGCGCCGGCGGCCATACCATAACGGCCCGCTTCGAAGCACGGTCCGGCGACGAATAGATCCGCGTCCGTCCCCTGCAGTTTTTCCAAAACCGACGCGATCAGCTCCTCTTCATGCTCGACCGCATAGTTGTCGCCGCAAACCAAAGTCATCACGACCCGCGCGCCGTCGCCTAACAGTTGCTCCAAAAGCCTCCCGGGTCCCACAGCGCCCTCGCGCACTTCCAGCGGCGCGCCCGCCTTCTCCTCTGCGCCAATTCCGGCAAAAAACTGATTCAGATAGTGTACGATACGCATGTTCAAACCTCCTTCAGGGATTAGGCACCGATTTGAACTTTTGAACGGCTTGAACGGCTGGAACCATCCGCAACGCGTTCAAATCGTTCAATTCGTTCAAACCGTTCAACTCGAACGCCCTCTCCCTGCTTAATAGACCACGGCCCTCAGTCTCGACGCCCCTTGATGATTCGTGACGCCAACGATATTCGAAGCCCCGACCACGATGGGTCCGGCAAGAAGTTCCTCGAATTCCGGGGTTGCGGCAATGACTCGCTCTACCCGAGGAATTTCCCATTTTGTTCCGTTACCGCCGTTGTAGACGATGGCATTCACTTCCGGAAAGTTAAAAAGCAGCGCCGACTCCACGCGCCGATCGCGGGAGGTGTCGGTGACCAGCACCACGGTCCGTATCCCCATCCCCTCCAGCATCCGCGCCGTCTCCGCCAAATCGGCATGCGGCAATCCACCGCCATACTTGGTCAGGACCGCAGCGTCAGCCTTGAGATTCCATCTCACCAGATTTGCCGCCGCGCGGCAGTTGCGCTCACGATCAAAATTGTCGGAACCGGCAAAAGTCGCAACCGTTCCAACGAAGTTCAGCTCGCGCGCGCGATGGCGCTGATAGAGTTCCAGGATAACCGGGTGGTTCTGATAGAAATAAGTTTCGGTTCCGCCAAACCAGGAATGGAGCGAAGGGACAATGGCTCCGTCCAGCCACTCGTCGGGATGGAGCGGAACGGGCAGCATACCGTCCGTGTTGGCGCCGTAGAGAATCGGCTCGTCCACCGCGGGCTTTCGCTGCCGCGAGAAGATCTGGCCCGCATAGGCGACGCGGGGCAGATCGTCCCGTCCTTTTTCGGCGGGACCGACGGATTCGAAAGTGTGTGTGGACGCAGGACTCTGATGCAGCGCGGCGCGCGCGAGGTGAACCGCGACCGTTACGCCTGCTTTGCGGTACGCCTTCTCGATGGTTTGACGCGGCAGCCCCGTTTTGGTGTGGGGCATGACAATCAGGTGTTGCAGCGAAGAGTAGTGACTCGCTTTCGCCGCGTCGCCGCTCATCTCCAAAACACGTCCCGTCCTGCTCCGCGATTCCCCCGGCGACATTTCCGCCACGACTGAAACCGCGGCGCCCTCGAGCACGTGCGTCGTTCCGATGCCTGCGGTCGAGGGCGGACCGATAATGCCGGGAAAGTCAGAGCCCGAGCCGGGTTCTTTCGCGCGCGGCTCGACAACGTCAAAGACAGGTCCCGCGCGGCAGCTCTCGCCGGGACGGGCAATTGCGAAATCGACACCGGCAACGGATTCGTCTTCAGCAACTATCCGGCGTAGTTCCTCAAGATTCGCAATGAGCACCGTCCCGTCTAGTCGCGTCTCGGCTCCGAAGCGAATCTCCGTGATCGGGTGATGTGCCAGAGTTAGCCGCATTGTTCTCGGACCTCCCGCAAAGCTTTCGAGATCTCGTCGACTTCCACGACCATTTCACTCAGGCCGACCTCGTTGGCGTAGATTTCCGGATCCACTTGTTCCTTAATCTCCGACTCGGTGATGTGAAAGACGGGGAGTTTTAGGCTGACTCCCGCAAGCGCGCCGGCCCAAGCGGGATCTCCTTCGGTCACCGTGAGACCAAACAGCTTGCTGCTTTCCGCCGTTGGAGTTCCGAGGAGCACGACAACTCCATCGGTTCCGAGCGCGTCCACCGTCCGCTTGATTTCTGCTTGACCGTCCAGGTCAAGAGCGCCAGCGGCGGTTCAAACGAAGCAGTGCGTGAGCTCGAGCACCACTTCGGCACCCGCGCTCTGGGCGCACAGAGCGATGGAATTTCCCTGAACTCCGTCCCGTTCGCCGAGAATGATGACCTTTTTGCCCTTCAGTTCCACAGTCTTAGCTTTCGCCTTTTACTCCTTGGTTTTTCCGGGTTTAGTCCGCCGCAAATCGATGGGTTTCGCTTCGCTCAACCCATCCTACAAAGACTTCAAGAATGATAATTTTTTGCCTTTCAGTTCCATAACCGTCCGGATCTTTGAATCCTGTCTTTCGAGAAAAGTTCTACTCTTTACTTTCTAATTGCTCTCCGGATTCCGCTCTAGGATCAAGGATAGCCCGTCCGCCATCTGTGTCATGCGGCCGAGAAACAAACTCCCCTTGGCAAGAAACATCGCGCGCCGCATGGCGCCTGCCATTATACGATCCAGCGCGTGCCCAAGGAAAGGGACCGCAGAAGCAATATGACCTTGCGTGGGAGCATAGCCCGGCATCCCATGCTTTTCGATGAAAGCCATCATCTCATTTTGCACGATCTCCTTTTTTCGCGCTGCCAGCGCCGCGATGAGCTTGTAGTTTGTCAGCGGAACGTTGCCGCTTCCCGAGGGCTCCGTCAGCTCCGGGTTGTGCAGCTCAGTCGCGTACTTATCGATGTCCCCGAATCGCAAATGCAATTTCTCCAGCGGCTCGGCGACGAGCGCCTCGAAAATCGCCTGCTGGCTCGAGCCGGTGCCGATGCGGTGAAATCCGACGGAGTCCAACCTCAGCCACGGGTGCTTTCCGTCGTCTCGAGCAACGTGAATCGCGACCCCGGCGAGAACATCCTCCAAAACCGGCTGTTCGTGCTTGAGATGGCCTTGAAACTTCATGCCGAGTTTAGCCAGAGAGCAGCCGCCGGCAACGAC
>JBOHVR010000673.1:0-2783 GCA_050735755.1 Binatia bacterium | reverse complement strand
ATTCAGCACCGAAAGAACCTTGTCGATTCTGTCAGCACCCACCTCGATCAATTTGACCTCTTGGGTTCCCTGATTTTCGATGTCGAGGATGACGAAATGCCTCAATTGGGACGATTTCGCGCCTTTTAACACCGTGCCGCTCGACAGAGATGCCATTAGCTTTGACCAGTCGGACAGCTCCTTTAGTTGCATCATGCGCTCTCCCGTGGCTGTCTTTATACCTGGATGTTGACAATTCGATCTGTCAGAAAACTGACATCTGGGCGGATTTTTACGGTCTCGGAGAAGACCGGATGAGTACAACGGGGGTGGGATCTCTTGAGAGATTCTCACCTCGGCTTTGGCGAGGGACACAGGCGCAAACCGGCTCTAAAGGGAGCCTGGGGCAGACGCTGGGGGTCAAGCGCTCCACACTTGTCCTAGCAACCTGCACAAGAAAAGAGAACCTATTGCCGCTCAAGAGCGACGCGGGGCTTTGCGGCTTTCATTACCCGGAACTGTGGGAAGGCTCGTAGTAATGCCGGCAGTACCAGGACACGATCTCCCATCCCGTGGCGCGCCACACGCCCTCATGGGCGCAGATATATTCCAGCGCCTTATCCAGGTACTTGATGCGAAAGGGCAGGCCGATCACATAGGGATGCAAGGGCAGAGCCATGACACGACCGCCGTTGGCGCTTTCCCGATACAGCGCGTCGAATTGATCACACACGACGTGGAGATATTGCTCAGGCGTGTAGTTGGCATGAAACAACAGAGTAATGTCATTGATGCCCTGTTGATAGGGGAGCGCAATCATCCGGCCGCTTTGAACGCGCAGCGGAATTGGCTGGTCATCACAACCCCAATCGCAAACATATTCGAACCCCTCCGCGGCGAGATGGTCGGGCGTATTGAAGGTTTCGGCCAATCCGGGTCCTAACCATCCCTTTGGCGCCGTCCCCACGACCGCGGCAATGGTCTCTTTGACCTGCCGGATGATCGATCGTTCCTCGTCCGGAGGATAGTCGTTCATGCGTAGGCTATTGGTCATGCCGTGCCCCAACCACTCCCAACGGCGCTTTTTCCCCTCTTCGATGATTGCGGGATGTCGCTCGCACACCTCGGCGTTGAGCAATACGCTGGCTCTGATCGCGTGCCGATCCAGAACTTCCATCATGCGAAAGACGCCCACGCGCGCGCCATAATCCCGTAGGGCGTAACCCGGAACGTCGGGCACGTGATGACCTCTTGGCGTGGAACCGACCGGTTGGTCGAAATGAAAGTATTCGATGTTAGGACATACCCAAAGCGCCACCCGCGCGCCGTCGGGCCACTTCAGCTCGGGCCGCGCGGTGATGGGTAAATAACCATACCGTGAATTTTCCATTTCGCTCCTCCTAGGAAATTTGGCCTGCACGCCGCTGAGTCCTGACCCAGCTTTCAATCGTAATCACCCGTATCACAACCGGCATCGACATTGAATTGTCACGGGTTCGTGGTATCAATAGCCTTTCGCCTCGGTCTTTATGCATTTCTTTCTACCCAAGAGGATCCACCTGCATGGTTGGTCCGGTGTTTTGTTCTTGGTGCCAGGGGTCTTCGGCTCCAGGTTGATGGCGCGGCCAGCGCCGGCGCAAACTCCGGTTCCCCGAGCGCAGGACGCGAACAGCGCACGCATCATGCGAAACATTCCGTACGCTTAGAGCCGCGCCGACCAGCCGCCAATCCAAGCGCTCCAGGATAGAGTGGCCGGCACTCATAAAACGTCTCAAAAAACCAAGAAATGAAAGATGATCCTGACGCTAACCGGGCCCGGCAGGAAAAACTCGCCGCCATTCTCGCGCAAATTCCTTGGGATGCGTGGGAAGCCATTGTCCGAAAAGAGCCGGAGTGGCAAACGATGGGGGACTTCTTGCCGACCTATGGCTTTGGCCCGCTCGCGACTCTCCTGGTCGCTGCTGGACTCAACGATTATCATCTGAAAGGCAAAGCGGACATCATCTATTGGCCGGAGATCCGCCGGATCTTGAACCGCTCCTCCGTCCCCGCCTCTGCGCCAGACCTCTTTCAACTCCTGGAACAGTTTTACAAACAAGAGCGAGAAGGCCGCCGCAAGGTTGAAACGCTCGCAGCCTTTCTTTTTGGTCCTCTGGCGATGAGGCTCTGGAACGACACTCCCGCCGCGGTAGCCTTCGACTTTTTGTCTATTTGGCGCCGCCTGGCACAAAGCTTGAGCCGCTCACCCGAGGAAAAGCAAATCGTCTTTGCCATGAAATGCCTCGGACTGGCTTTGCTCATGGCGGGGGAAACCCGCTTTGACTTTGCTCCCTTTCCTATTCCCGCCGACTCGCGCCTGCGCAAACTTACCCAGCGTCTCAAGCTTGCGGCGAACGGACAAGGAGCGATGCGAAACCTGTGGCAGACAGTCCTTACCGAGATTCAAAAGAACCACAGGCAGGCTTCGATGATTCACCTGGACAGCCTGCTCTGGCAAATCGCGCCGCTCCAGGAAGCCGAGCTCGTGAGCTACTTTGCCGATCTGGGTATCCCCGACGCGGGCTCTTCGCTCCAAGTCTTTTTGCGCGAATAATTGCTTGTCGAAAGACCGTTCCCCGCTGTCGTCGAGTCCACCCTCTTTAGAACTTCTTCTTGTCACGAAATAGCAGCCCTGTTCGTTTTCAGGCGCATCAACGCCACGGAGCGCTTATGGTGAAAGGCGGAGCCGGCCAAGCATCGGATTTTCCCGCACTATTCCTTAAGCGGCCAGTCCGGATTCTTCGGCTGTGGGGGATAGCCGGTAC
>JBOHVR010000672.1:0-3987 GCA_050735755.1 Binatia bacterium | reverse complement strand
GAATAAGTGCCTTCATTTAAGAGGCACTACACTAGTTCTCGCTGAAACAGTCTAAGAATGCTTCGACCCTTCGCCTGGGCTCAGGATAGGCTACGCTCAGCATGAACGGGAATCCCGTCGTAGTTTGTTTTCGCCCTGAGCAATTTCGAGGGCAACAGCAGTTTTTCAGTGAGAACTAGAGGGCATGACGTATCTTGTTTGCTTGATGATAAGGAGAAAAAATCACGTCGAACGGAGGATTTACAAGATGAGTCAAGCTCCACCAGTGTTGTGTTTTTGGCTCTTCACTGCCTCTCTGGGTGTCTTTGCGCTATCGGGTGGAAGCCCTTCGTTGGCCGCGGCAGCAGAAGCTAAAGGCAGCGATTATGTGGTCGCTAAGAACCATGATGAGATAGTGACCAAGGCCAACAAGGAAGGAACGCTCCGCGTGCTGAGCTCTGCCGATGCCGCCACTTTCAACGTGATGGCCAAGGCATTCAATAAGAAGTATCCGAACATTGACGTTTACGTAGAGGAGATTGCTGGATCCGACGCTTACCAGCGTTTCCTCCTGGAGCTCAAAGGAGGCATGACCGGAGACTGGGACGTTTATTCCGTGAGCCCGCAATTTTACAATGAGCTGGCGGCATACGCTTTTGAGTTCGATGTTTTCCGTATGGCCGAAGAAAACGTTGTTGCGATTCCATTAAAGATGGTCGATCCGAAGAAACGGAACGTTGTCGGGGAAAGCAGCACCGTGAGCTCCATTGCTTACAACCGCAAGCTGCTGGCGCCGGAGAAAGTTCCGAACAAATGGGAGGATTTTCTCAAGCCAGAATTTAAGGACAGAAAGTTTGTCGTGGACATCCGCCCTTATGGTTTTGCGGCTTTGGTTCCCGAAATGGGCGAAGAATGGGTGAGAAGCTACGCGCGCAAAATCAAAGAACAGAATCCCGTTTGGGTTAGAGGCCAGAGCCGGGCGCTAACGGCTATGGCTGCCGGCGAATACCGCTTGCATCAACTGACTTACTATCATTCCTGCGTAGAAGCGGCGCGAAAAGATCCCACTGACTCCCTCGTTTGTAAGATTATCGAGCCAGTACCGGTGCGGCTCTCGGCCACCGAATCCGTTCTTAACACAGCCGCTCACCCTTATGCCGCCCTTCTGTGGCTTGAATTCCAAGCCTCTCCGGTCGGGCAAAAAATTATCGATGAAAAGGAGCCGCTGAAATCCTCTATCTTTGCTCCAGGATCTGAGCTCGAGAAGATAACCGCGGGCAAAAAGCTCTCGGTCAACGATTGGGATACGTTTCACCTCACGCCCAAATGGATGCAGATGACCGTTGAGGCTTTCGGCTTCCCCAAGGCAGAAAAGAAGGGTTGAAGCCGAGAGTATCTTTTGCTCGAAATGACGCGCCAGTCGCCGAGGCGGAACCGTCACGGCCGCAGGCCAAGCGGTGCGACGCGGGCTCTTGACGAAACCTTAGAAGCGGCGTTAATAACTTCCTTTGAGCGAAATGTTACCTTTCCTCGGCCGTCAATCCCTGACTATGACTGTGACTGATTTTCCTGCTAGGAGAGCGGCATGAAGCCTGAAGTACTGACGCAGCCCAGTACCTGGTCCAAATTGCACCTGTCGTGGAGCCAGGTCAAGAACAACGCCATCCTAATTGTTAGCGTCGGATTTCTACTTTTCTTAATTCTCGTACCGGTAACTCGCCTCCTCATCAACAGCTTCCAGTTCGGCCACCCCGCGCTACCCAAGGGCTGGACTTTGCAGAACTACGTAACCGCCTTTTCGATGCCCCTTTTCTACCAGGCGCTGGGCACAACCATTTGGCTCGCGGCGATCGGAACCTTTATTACGTTAGCCATCGCGGTCCTTTTCGCGTGGCTAATTGAACGCACCGATATGCCTTTGCGAAATCTAGCGTGGTCCCTGATCCTGATTCCGATGGCGATACCCGGCGTCCTGTTTGCTCTTGGCTGGGCTCTACTCCTCGCGCCCAACACCGGCGCGATGAACACCCTGCTAAGGAGCCTCCTTGACATGTTGGGCATTCACTTCACTGAAGGACCGCTCAATATTTACTCGTTGTGGGGGCTAATTTTTCTTGACGGCCTGCGCGGCGTCACGACGGTTTTTCTCATGATCGTCGGCGCGTTTCGCCTGATGGACCCGGCTCTGGAGGAAGCCGCGCGCGTTTCCAAGGCAGGAGCAGCAGGAACTTTTTTTCAAGTAACCCTGCCGGCGCTCTCGCCCGCCATTCTGGCGGCCGGCATGTATTCGTTCATTTCCAGCATGGAATCCTTTGAAGCGCCGCTCGCGGTTGGGCTTCGCGGCGACATCTTTGTTCTGAGCACGTTGATCTACTTCACCACCCGCCTCCAGGCGCCGTTTGAATATGGATTAGGCGCAGTCTTTGGCATCAGCTACATGGTGATGATGGTGATCCTGCTGATCGGTTACCGCCGTCTCGTGCGCCACTCGGAGCGCTTCTCGACCGTAACCGGGAAAGGGTTTCGCCCGCGTGTTCTATCGCTTGGCAAATGGCGCTGGGCGGCGCTCGGTTTGTTTGTCGCGTACTTTGCACTCACTGTGCTTGCCCCCTTTGCGATTCTTTTATGGACATCCTTACTCCCGAGCTACCGGGTTCCCTCGATTGAGGCGCTGTCATTCGTGACTATTAAGAACTACTTGGAAGTTGCCACCATGCCGCGCGTCTTTTCAGTCTTGTGGAACACGCTCGTGCTCATGCTGATTGCCGCCACTACGACCATGTTTTTTGCATTGATCGTCTCCTGGGTAATCGTGCGCGCCCCCACCAAGGGAAAGGGAATGCTGGACAGCCTGGTGTTTATCCCGCACGCGATTCCCGGTATCGTCATTGCTTTGGCACTGATGATGGCTTATCTCAGCCCTCCGCTAAGATACGTGCCGGTCTACGGTACCGTGTGGATTCTCGCGATGGGACTGATCGTAAGCTACATATCCTTCGGCACGCGGATTATGAATAGCGCCATCATCCAGATCCACCAGGAGCTGGAGCAGGCGGCTTACGTCTGCGGCGCCACGCCGATCCGGACGCTTTTTGCGATCACTTTGCCGCTTTTGTTTCCGGCATTCGCCGCCGGTTGGGTTTGGGTTGCCGTCCATAGCTTGAGGTCTTTTTCCATCCCTCTGATGCTTGCAAGCAGGGATAATGAAGTATTTGCGGTGCTATTATGGGAGTTTTGGGACGAGGGGACTGCTCCCCTCTCGGCTGCGCTGGGAGTTTTACTGATCCTTACGCTCATACCCCTTACTCTTGTAATGAGACGTTTTATTGTCCGGCTCAGCGGGCAGCAGAATTGAACAAACATAATCTCAATAATAACAACGTCTAACGTAGGTAGAGGCGACGGCAGAACACTAAAAATAAGGGAGGTGAATCATGAAACATGTCACAGACACGACGGTAGGATTACTGTTCTTGACGGCGATATTCACTCTGTCATTCATCGCCAAGTCTGAAGGGGCCCAGATGGGCAAGAACCTGGAGCAAATTGTTCAATTGGCGAACAAGGAAGGCAAGGTGCGGGTGGCGACTTCCTGGGACCCACCGTTTATCAAGGCGCTTTCGGAAGGCTTTAAGAAAAGGTACCCGAAGCTTTCGTTCGAAGTGAACAATGTGAGCGGCCTGGACAGTCGAGAGCGGATCCTCAACGAGGCAATAGCCGGCGTGGTGGCGGACGATCTGGTCAGCGTCTCGGGAGAATTGCGGCCCCAGTACTTCCAGGCCGGAGTCATGCTTGGTCCTCTGGAATGGACGAAGCTATTTCCGCATATAGACAAAGTGCAAATCAGTCCCAATGGCTATTTCGCCGCTGCGGGATTCAGCCGCTATGTGATTGCCTATAACCCCAAACTGGTCCCCGCCAACCAGGCGCCGAAAACTTGGGAAGACTGCGCCGACCCGCGCTGGAAAGGCAAGGTGGCTGTGTACGTCCGGCCGCGGACCTTTACCG
>JBOHVR010000671.1:0-3469 GCA_050735755.1 Binatia bacterium | reverse complement strand
GGATAAAGTACCAACAGCGTGAGACACTGCACTAGATAGTCACCGGTGCGCTCATCGTACCACCGCGGGGACATCACCCAAGTGTACTTATGGGTGAAATCGCGCTTTTGCGGTTTGGGGAAAGTCGTTTGATTCCAGGGATGGCGTTGGTCGACGGGATTCCCAAGCGGGTCGCGATTGACAAAAGTGTCGGCCTGCTCCCAATCCTGATAATAGGAGCTGCCAAGCAAAATGCGAATGCCGAGGTTGATCTTGACCAGATCATTGGTCACCACGTTGCCGTCGACAATTACGCTCGGACTGGCAAACATCGCGCGGCCCCACTCCGACATATTTTCGTACTTGTAGTCGCATATATCCGGGTCGTTGAACGCGCCCCAGCAACCCATCAATATCCGCCTGGTAAAAGAAATCGAAGAGATCGTCGTGCAAGGGAACGACCTTCTTCATGAATTTTATCTTCGATGCTTGGCTGCTCGGCACAGGTTACCGAGATGGTGTCTCCATCGCATCCGAGCCCCGCGGTTATCCAAACGACATGAACTTCAGTGACAGGGGAAGCTTGAGCTGTCATAACAGCCTCTCTGTGCGGGAGAGTTTCGTTTCTGAGACTCTGTCCCAGTATGGAACAAAGATAATCGCGGCAATTGCCGTGCCACGTACACGGAAGTGTAATCACCTCAATAACTGCGTTTTTTGCAGGATGGGTTTTAGATATGCCGAATTTAGACTCTTTATGTTTACGCATTGTGTCTCGGTAACGCGAATCGCAAGACTGGCTGTGTTGCAGATGTGAAACCGTCGCGGGACGCGGCGATCTCCCGTAGACAAGCGCGTGCGGCGGCGCCGCTGCTCTTCGCACATTCCTATGGGACATGAGCAGCAGCGCCCGCATACGAGCCAGTCGGGCCATGAGGATTTTCTACCGAAGGCAAAAATAACCGTGAGTAATATTGATCGGAGTCGAAAATTACCGTAGCCTGCGGCGATGTCCGTGCAGCGCCGTTATCTCCTTTCCCAGGTTCGCCGGGACTTAGCCCGTAAAATGGTTTTTGTCGCCGGGCCGCGGCAAGTTGGAAAAACGACCCTTGTCCTAAGCCTTTCCGGAGCATCCGCGGGTTATCTGAGTTGGGATGTGGCCGAACACCGCGAACGCATTCTCAAGCGCGAGTTGCCTGATTCCCGACTATGGATCTTCGACGAGGTCCATAAATACCGCTCCTGGCGCAACCTGCTCAAAGGGCTGTACGACGGCCGGAGGCCGGGCCAGAGAATCTTGGTTACGGGAAGCGCCCGGCTCGATTTCTATCGTTTCGGCGGCGATTCCCTTCAGGGCGATATCACATGTTGCGGCTGCATCCGTTCTCGGCAAAGGAACTGGCCATTCGCACGTCCGCCGGGTTGGCCGATTTGCTCAAATTGGGAGGGTTTCCCGAACCTTTCCTGAGCGGCTCGGAGGTCGAGGCGCGACGGTGGTCGCGCGAATACCGAAATCGGCTGGTGCGGGAGGAGGTGGCTGGACTGGAGCGCATCCAGGACCTCGGCAACCTTGAGCTTCTGGCCCTCCGTCTGCCTGAGCTTGTAGGCTCTCCGCTTTCCATTAACGCTCTTCGTGAACTCCTGCAGCTAAGTCACAAGACCGTCGATGGCTGGCTCAAAGTGCTCGAGCGGCTCTACGCTATCTTTCGATTATCGCCCTTCGGGGCGCCGCGCATTCGCGCGGTAAAAAAGGAGCAGAAGCATTACCATTTCGATTGGTCACTGGTGCCGTCGGATGCGGCCCGCTTCGAAAACCTCATCGCTTCGCACCTGCTCAAATGGGTGCACTTCGAGCAGGATGCGCGCGGCCTTGATCTCGACCTCCGCTACTTCCGCGACACGGACGGCCGAGAGGTGGACTTCGTGGTAATCGACGGGCGGCGGCCCCGGTTGCTTGTTGAATGCAAGTGGGGAGACGCCGAAGTCGACCGTAGTCTTCGTTACCTTAAAGCGCGCTTTCCCGAAGCAGAGGCGTGGCAGGTGTCGGCGGCAGGCCGCAAGGATTATCTGACTCCCGAGGGCATTCGGGTAACCCCAGCGTTGGCCTTGCTGAACCGGTTGGTCTAATAGGCGCCCTGCGAAACCAAGAGCCGGGTTGGCGCTGTCCCAGCCTGATAGACGATCCGCTTAGAAGGTGATTGGATAATATGCCCACGCCGTGAGCCAACAAATTTTCCAGAAGGCCTTTCTCTGTCTTTCCTCGCGCTCAAAGGCAAGTCGCCTTACCCACAAAGCCGCCCAGGAAGGAGCTTATACACGGCCAGCCGGTAGGCATCGCATTAATTAAACGGAGTCCGACATGCGCCGGGAAAGCCGGGCGTGTCCGTGCGCCCCTGTTAAGCGCGTCAATCCGCGTCGAGGTCTTCCGGCAAGCCGATATTGTTAGCCTGGAGGAGCTTGACGTAGTGGTTCCAGGCGAAATTCTCCGCCCCTTTGAGTTTGTTCCTCCAGCCTCCGCGGACCGGACGCTCACGACCGTCGTAGCGCGCCATATCTATATCCGAGAGGTTCGACGCCTGGCGGCCCGACATTTGAATCTCCCACATGATGCGCGCGACCCGGTTGAAGCGAATCGCGAGCGCGGTCGCCTGCTGGATGGATGGCCCGGTCACGGTGATACCGTGGCCGCGCATCAGCAGGACATTGCGTTGGCCCATCGACTGCAGCATCGCCGATGCCAACTCTTTGTTCACGACCGTGACCGCGCGAGGGAAGACGGGTACTCCCTTCAATACGATGTCGAGCGAAGACGGATCGTAGGCCCCGAACACAGGCCGAAACTCCAGGTCCGTAATACCGCACAAAAGCGTGTAGTAGGGGTGCGCATGCACCACAGCCTGGACTTCCGGATGGGCGCGGTAGATCTCGCCGTGAATGGCCGTTTCGTCCGGCGCGGCGTGGGTGTCGCCTAAGCCCGGACCCTTCCCGTCAAAGTCCACTCGGCGGATATTGTGCAAGCCGGTGAACGCGATCCCGCACTCATCGCCGCCGCGGCAGCGGAGCCACATCTCATCGGCTCCCGGCACACGGGCACTCACATGTCCCGTCGATTCGTTCATCAGGCCGAGCATCCCGAGGATGCGGCAGGATAGGGCAACCTTCATTCTGATATCGTCAACCGCACTGCTCATGGTTTTTCCTCCTCCGTAGTCGCCAAGTAGAACCATTCCATAGCTGTTAAATTGTCTGAATGGACCTCGGCGCTCAGTCCACCGTGGGCGTCTGGTGTGTGAGAAAGATCTCTCTGCGCTCCCTGCCGGACTGTTCGATCGCCAGGAGCACTTCCAACGTGGCCATGCCCCACGCCCCGTCGGCGGGGAGCGGCCGGTCGTTCACGATCGCGTCGTAATACGTGTTGATGCGCCCGTCGCGCCCGTCCTCTCCCTTCACTCCGAGCTTGATCTCGCGCAGCTCTTCGTCGCCATAGACC
>JBOHVR010000670.1:0-2759 GCA_050735755.1 Binatia bacterium | reverse complement strand
GCATGAGCACCCACTCCGCCGCGTCCCGGTCCATCGATATTGCGCCTTTCCATTTCGGATTGAGAAGATCCTCCCAATTTTTGGGAGCTTCCGCAGCGGAAACCAGGTTGGTGTTGTAGACGACTACGAGGCCGTTGATGTTGCTGGCAACCCAGTATCCGTCCGGGTCTTTATGCTGGGGCGACCAGCCCGCAGTATTAGGCCAGTTGTATTTCTTCACCACTCCGGCTTTTTTTAGCTCTGCGACGAGATTAATCTCGCTCGACGCAATATCGACGTTATGAATTCCCGCTCGCGCCTCTGAGAGCATCTTTTGATGGAGCTGGGTGTCCTCAGAAGAGCGCCAATAATCCACCTGGATAAAAGGGTATCGCTGGCGGAACTTGCCGAACATTTTTTCCAGTTCCTTCGCGTTCCAGCCGTTGATCCAGAAAGATAGTTTGCCTTCCTTTTTGGCCGCTTCTATCAAGCGTGCTTCTCTTTGCTTGTCCGTCTCTTGAGACGCTGCGGCCGCAAATGCCGGCCCAAGCACGCGCCCCCCCGGCAGCAGCGGCAGAGCCAATACAAAAAGGCTGACCCATAACAAGCCGGTTATCCTGCGCATTTCAGAAGCCTCCTTTCGAGATCCGCAACTTTCACCTGCGGCGCTTAAACTCCGCAAAAATGTCAGAAAACAAGTTTAGGTTCAGTACTTCACTTACAAGATCGGGATTTTCTTTGCCTCCTCGATAATCCGCTCCGCGTCTTCAGGCAGCAGCAACCGATCCTCGACCAGAGCGCGCGCAGCCCGGCTTACTTTCTGGACATAGTCCGCATGATCCTTGTACCTCTCTTCGAGCGAAAGCCTGGGATCGCCGCTGCTTTGTCTTTCTGCCTTCGTCTTGGCAAAAGGAATATAGGAGCCGAAGAGACCGCACAGCTCGTCTTCTGCCAGACCTGCTTGCCAAAGATTCCATCCGGTATAAGTTGCCACGGGCACCTGAACCGCGGGCAAACGAATGCCCGCGCGGTCGTTTCCATCCGCGTCTACTTTGGTGACCAGGATCTTATATTCCCTTTTCTTGATCTGTGCGGGCGGATGAACCTCAATTTTACCGCGTCGAAGATTGGGGCCATAGTCGAGGAAAAGCTGGCGGTTGTGGAGCGTGGTGTAGCGCACGCCGGGGATCTTGGGGAAACCCGTGCTCCTCTGGTCTGTTGGCACTAAAGTTCGATCTTGGACTCGGGGAATCTGGCTTGGCGGCGGCGGCGTTCCGTCGCACACCCACCGATCCATCGCCACCATTAAGGCGCGTAAAACCTCACCATGGGGGAGAGGATTTGTGAGATTCTGAGAATTGTATTTTTTGGGTATGAAACCCGGGGCAAACCGATGCGGCGCGCTCGAGATCACGTAAATTCGCACTTTTTCCGGGATGGCGATATCCCTTCCTTTGCCATCGGTGTGCACAAGAGCGCCCCGCTTTTGCCTGTATTCGGTGGAAGTTTGGACATGGAATATGTACGGGTCGGTTTTGGGTCGCTTGATGATTCCGTCTTTTTCCCCTGTCTGAGGATCTCTCAGCACATTGTAGGCGAACGGAAAAAGTTCCGGATCGAGCTGATCGGTATGCTGCTGCGACGAGGTCACGGGGCGGCTGAACTCGTAGTTAAGAAACATTCTTCCGCCGCCGGCCACATAAGGGCAGACAGCGTCGAAGACTTTGCGGTGCGATTCATCCTCATTACCGCCACAATAGACAAATTCTTTAATGAACCTGCCGCTCACGGATCTGCCCCAGGCATAGGCCCTTGTGATACCGGTCTCGTTCTTACCGAAAGCCAAGGGGTTTCGGTTTCCCGCTCTGTCGTTCATTTCATGCCGGAGAAAGGAAACAGTGTCCCGCACAGCTGCGATACCCAATCCCAGCACGAGCGGGTTCTTTGCCGGGTAGATGAACTCATATAAATGATTAGGCTTAAATCCCGAGCGGAGGTAAAGATCGGTTGTGCTTGGCCGGATGGCAGCATTGCCGCTGCCGTTTGATTCGTAGGACGCAAACTCCCATTCCGAGATGGGAATTGGAGTTCGTTGCTCATACGATTTTTCGCGTACCGTTAGCGCCGCCCGTGATTTGTCTGTGCTTGCAGCTTCGTAACTCGCGATCCGAGGGTCCGCGCTTAGGGGCATGGAACGGACCCCGCCATCATCGGCAACAATCTCCGTGCGAACCATGCCAACGATTTCTTTGCCCTTGTTCGTTGCGACCGGCACGCCCATCACGACAAGGTTCTTCCCGCTCAAACCGCCATGCCAGCCTCCCCAAACGACGGTATAACCCGCGCGCATTAGAAACCCATTCCCGGCATCTTTCAATAATGTAGGGTCGTTGTTTTGGGGCGCATCATTCAGCAGCGCGAGGATATGTTTTCCACCCCGGTTGGGGGGATCAAAGAAGATCTTTTTGTTTCCTCGCTCCATCTCCACCGGCTTAAGAATAAAAAGATCTGCCCAATACTCCACCCGTCGCCGGGAATTTGTGGGTGCCTTATCCACATTGACAATGACCTTGTTGAGAGAGCTTTTTGGATCGACCTCCCCATACACCTTGCCGACAAGTTTTTCGTACGCGCCGGTGATGGGAAACTCATGTCCATCAGCAAAAAGCTCTCTTCTCTCAATGCTGATTTTGGTGATCATGAAGCGAGTATCGCCCTCCTCGTTGAAGCTGAATTCGGTAGCGGCGGGACTTTACTAATGTCGCGGCGTTGTGTCAACC
>JBOHVR010000669.1:0-6814 GCA_050735755.1 Binatia bacterium | reverse complement strand
GTTGACATCCGGCCGCGCCCTCAAAATAGCGGCATGAAGGGAAGCTTCAAACGGAGGAGGTTTTTCGCCTTGCACTGTCTCACCCTTGAGATTCAGCACCAGCAGGTCCTTTGCGCGCGCCAACTCCAGGCTCACCCGCGGGGTCAAGAGAAAAAGGTCGGAATTGAGAATACGCGCGCTGACATGGCCGAAGCCCTCAACCAGGCGCTGCTGGGAAAGAATCTTGCAGGCCGTGATAACGTCTTGCCTGAGCGCCGATCCGTCCTGATGTGTTCGCGCTTGATAACCCATCGATTATGATGAACCCGGCGCGCGCCGGCCTGCCTCATGCTAGGGTCTGATATCCTGAAGGAACCAATCGGTGGGGATTTCCCTGCCTAAGCCCATCTCGCGTGCCTTGCGGTACACGGCAAACCCGATAGCCGCAAACTGGAGACCGGTTCCGATATTATTTAGAAAAAAAGTGACTTGTCGATCAGCGACACGCCCGGGGGCTTTGCCGGTAAGGAGGTCACCGATCTCCGGGTAACGATTCCAGTCGCGCTCCTTTTCTCTTCTCACTCCCGGCAGGTCTTCCTTGAGCCCCGGCGGCAGATAGTGCTGGATGCCGCCGAAGCGGCTGTGAATCGCAATGACGTCGCTCCTGTGAAAAACGGATTCCTCTACCTCAAACTCTCGAATCGCATTGTAGTGCACCCCGGGGGCGAGCCACTCGCCGCCTATGACGGGTCGAGAAGAATTGGTCGCGCTGCAAAGAATATCGCTTCCCTCAATGGCCTCGGAAAGTCTCCCAACGGGAACGACTTCCACCCCGCTTTTTGTCCCCATCTCGGCGGCAAAGGCGTTCCGGTGTTCGGCGTTGGGACTGAACACTTTGACTTGTTTGAGCGGCCTCGCGGTTGCGAACGCGCGCAGATGTGAGCGCGCCTGCCCTCCCGATCCGATTAATCCCAGAGTTGCGGCGTCCCGGCGGCACAGCGGTTTGAGTCCCAGAGCACTGGTGACGCCGACCCGAGTCTGTTGAATGAGCCCGTCTGGCATGATGGCCAGGAGTTCGCCCGTGTCGGTGTTGAAGAGCTGTACAAGCCCAAGGTACTGCCCTCTTCCGGCTCGCGGCAGCTTAATTAGACGAACCCATCCTTCGGCCTTTTCCTCCCGCACAATATCGGACGTCAGGCGCAGGGCCAAAATGTTGAATTTTTGGATTCCGCCATCGACCGATTTGAAACTATAAGTCGCCTGCGGAAGAGAATGAGCCAGATAGCTGTGCGTGGTCGGCCGGTTAACCGCTCGGCTGACCGCCAGCTCGCGGTAGGCGTCTTCCATGATCTGCAGACACTCCTGCAGATCCAGCGCCTGACCGATCTCATCATTGTTAAGAATCAACATGCGGCGCGGGGATGGAGAGAAATCGAGGCCGTCGTGGCCCCGGCTTTTCTACAAGCTTGTTTTTTCCGTGTAGAGCTGGTCGATGTACCCGCTGGCCTGAAGCTCGTCGAGGAAACGGCTGTCAACGATCTCTTTCGGTTTTAGTTTCGCCGCCCGCTGGTCCGTAACTCCCCCCGTGTCAATCATGGCCTGCAGGGCTTCCGGGTTAAAACCTGGCAACGGCTTCAGCTGAGAAGCAAACGCGTCATACATGCTTTCCACCGATTGAGCATCCGTGCCGCCAAAATATTTCTTGATTATGCCGATGCTTTCGTTTCGCTTCGTCAAATAAAAGTTGATTGCGGTCACGTAACCCTTGATAAACCGGCGCGTGAGTTCTTCGTCTCGTTTCACGAAGGAACGGGTTGCGACTAAAAGCGAACTCACCATGGGAACTTCCTTGACTTCGAGAACCTTGAGCCCCAACTTCTTGGCCTGCGCCGAGAGATTGGGATTAAGCGGCGTTCCCTGAATAAGGTTCTTGGTAATGGCCGCCGCTCGGTTCGGTGAAAAGCCGGCAACCACCATTTCAACGTCCTTCGTCGGGTCGAGTCCGGCCCGGCGTAGAATGACCCGGGCCGCCAGGTCCGACCGGCCGCCCAGAGCCGAAACACCCACCTTCTTTCCCCTGAGATCCCGGACGCTGCCGATTTCCTGCGACACGCACATGCCGTATTTCGCCATGCTCACGTGCGAGCCCAGCAACACAAGATCCGCTCCGTTGATCATCGGTTGGATAACGGCGAGCGGGTTGCCGAATCCGACCAGGAAGTCCGCCCCAACTAAGGCGTGAATGCCGCCGGAAAAAGCATCCTTGATGAAGATTTCTTCGATGTCGATGTTGAACTTATTGAAGATGCCGCCATCGATCCCGACATAGGCAATAGCGCTGCCGATTCCCCATTCCGCGTAAGCCAAGCGTAGCTTCTTGCGGTTTTCTGCCGCGTTGCCGATTCCCGACACCAGCAGGAGTCCCAAGAGGACTCCGGCAATCATAATCGCCGGTTTTCTCATCATCGTTGCAACTCCCTTCTTTTTCATGGAGCGCCCGCCTATCTTCTACTTGTGCGCAAGATTTTCCCGTTTGTCAATCAGCCCTGCCGGGCAGTGACGGCTCGGCCGTCTTCCTTCGCGTCATCCGAGCGCAACGCCAAACGGCTTGCTTCACTGTCGAGAATGATAACCCGATGCCTATAGAGACCGATCAAGTGCTTCGCCTGGATTATGCTACCGCCATTTCCATCAAAAGCGGGCACCTCAGAGGCGCCAAGGCTTGCCGAAAGAATGCTGCGCTGCGCTCGTAATCGCGCAGCACCCATGGGCCCCGGCATGACCTCTCTCCTGCGTTATGCGATCACTGAATTGCGCGGCTCCCGAGTCCTCTTTCAATCGTCCGTTCATGGTGACTAGGTCAAAGCCTGTGTGAGTGGCTACGCAAGGTTTCAGTGGCGCCTGACGAAGGCAAGACGACGCGCGCAAGCAACCAACGCAACCAGACACCAGGTGGCTTCCAACACGACAAAAGGCAGAAACCCGATCATCCAGGAGGCGGCGCAGGCCAGGCCCGCCCCGAGAAGATTCATGCCGAGATACATCATGCTGTCCTGATCCAACCACTTGATCAGATTCAAAAAGAACCCGGCCAAAAGCAAAGTTACGCCTACTAATCCCACCACGGTAGCGCTGTGCAGCATTAGAGGTCTCCATCTACGGCTATCGCCTCTCCGCCTGCGGCCATTCAATGTTGCTGAAAAACTTCTCCGTCTCGACGCCGGTGACGGCTTTAGCATCCTCCAGGAGTTGTCTCGCGGCCACCAGCAATAGCTCTTTCGCCTTTCTCGGGTCGTCGAGATACATCGCCTCGACGATTTTTAACTCCCAAATCGAAAGCAGATGCGCGAGCGCAAACTCGGTTTGGCGCCTGCTCCGCCAGGTATCTTCCCACCGGTAAAAGGAATTGAGACCGGTCAATGCGGCTATCAGCACGGCAATCGCCGACAAGACAATGTCCTTACCCGGATACTCGAGCGCGGCCAGCAACGGAATGGAAACGCTCAAGATGATGATCAGCGCGCCCGACGCGCGAAAAACCAAACGTGGCAAAGCCGCGCGCTGTTTATACCAGCGCAAGGTCGAAGCGACGTTCTCATCCACGATTCGACGCAGCTCCCGCAACAGTTCACCGAGTTCCCCCGTGGCTGCGGACTCAAACCGCGTCGCTTCGTTCGTCATCGTATCTCCGTCATTCTCAATCTGTTTGTTGTCTATCTCATCCATCCTTTTGATATCCCTGTCAGCTCTCCTGAGGGGAGATTCATTCCGAACTTCACTCAAAACGTTGAAGCAGCTTCTTCAAGCCGGTAACTCCTGTTTCCAGAACAACGACGGCGAGAGGTTTAACCGTCCGAAATGGATTTCACCAATGAATAAACCGCGAAGATTCGATACGGCCCGGGCTCCGAGTCGTTGAACCTGCCGTCTTCCAGATACTGCCTGGCTTGCTCAAAAGAATCCAAGAGGCAATGCTGGTTAACCGCCAGTGATCTAGCGATTGAGTTGCATGAGAGCGGCGAGCACTCCGGGGCGTTACCGCAAGAGAAAGTCACGACATCATAGCCCTCGAGATATTTCTCCTTGGGTACTGCAACGTTCGTTACGAAAGAGGATTCGGGGTGGACTAACTGCCATTCTTTCTTATTTTCGTGAAATTCCCGTTCGTAAAGTTCGTAGTAGAAGAACTTCGTTCCAGCTAAATCAATGGCATGGCTTCTGGCCAGATCCTCGATTACCGCTGGTGAGTCGAAGAGCCAATAGCCATTATGCTTCCAGCAGTTAATATAGTCGGCAAACGCTTCTGATAGGCAACCGCTAACGGAATAGATATCAAGGACTGCGCCCGCTTCTAACCCATCAGGCCTGGCGCATACCCTCTTGGCCATGTACCCTGCGGGTGTCATATCGCAGACCCAACAATCGATTCTGTCTGCTCGCCCGAAGATCTTGCGTTCCTATGCATCTCACTGCTTCCCGATCACCACCGGGTGTGGCAGGACAATGCGGCGTATACTCGTCACTTCGGCGGAAGTTCCGATGCGAGAGTTCCGCTCGTGCCCCAATCATCCTTCTCCATGTCATGGAAGAGGATATGAAGCGACTCTGGAGTTATGTTGGCAACCTCTTGAAAATCCTTGCTGATTCGGCGCACCAATTCCTTCTTCACTTCCTTCGACCTTCCCTTATACAGATAGACTTGTACGACTGGCATATTCTCCTCCTCTCAGGTTTTCTTCTGCGCCGCTTGAACGGCTTTCCAAATCCTCTCGGGCGTGAGCGGGAGGTCGGTAAGCCTCACTCCCAGGGGTTCGAGGGCATTCTCGACGGCATTGGCAAGTGCCGCCGGGGCAGGAATAGCTCCCCCCTCTCCCACTCCTTTCATGCCGAACGGCGTAAACGGTGACGGCGACTCCAGATGATCATTTTTGAAATCGGGGATCTCTACCGCAGTGGGTTTCAGATAGTCGACGAACGTCGTCGTGAGCATTTGCCCGTTCTCATCGTAAATGAATTCCTCATACAAGGCGGCGCCGATCCCATGCGCCGTGGCGCCGTGAACAAGCCCCTCCACGATCACGGGATTTAGCACCGTGCCGCAATCGTGCACGATCGCGTACTTCAAGATCGCAACTTTGCCGGTCTCGATATCCACTTCGACGATCGCCGCGTGGCCCGCATTGCTGACGAAAAGCTGGTTCCGCACCCGGCGTTGCTCATCGGGAAGATTCGCGAGCGCCGGCCGATAATAGTAGCGGCCCTCCAGGCCGGGCTCCATATCAGGCGGAAGCGCGAGCAGATCGCGGTACGCAACCTGGGCAAGCTCGGGAAGAGCTTTGTGAATCTCCGGATTCCTTTTAGAGCGTACTGCTCCGTCAGCCAGCTCCAGGTCCTCCGGCGCTGTGTCCAGAAGGTGCGCCCCGAGCTTAATCAGTTTTTCTTTCACCTTGCGCGCCGCGCCCTGAATTGCCCCAACATCAGTGCCCGAGAACTTGTTCGAGTAGTTCCCCGTTGTGTACATCCATGGGCTCACCAGAGAGTCAAAGTACGGCGATACGTGCACTTGCTCGAAACTCACGCCTAATTCATCTGCGACAATCTGCGCCGCCGCTGTCTGGTGGCCCTGGCCGCTCCCCACGTCGCCGAGAACCACCTGAATGCTGCCGTCACCCTCGACCCTGACCATCGCAGCCTCGCCCGCGCCCGACGCTGTCCGCCGTTTCGTCGTTAGAATATAGGAGGATTGGTTCGAGGTGCTGGGCTCAACCGCGATCGCTAAGCCGAGTCCGAGCCACCGCCCGTCGGCGCGCCCTTTGCTCTGCTCCTCGCCAAACTCATCGTAATCGATAAGTTCAGCAAGTTTCTTCAGTGTTTCTGGAAAGTTGCCGCTATCAATGAAAGCACCGGTGGGAGTTGTATAAGGCATCATTGCCGGCTGCACCAGATTCTGCTGTCTCAGCTCAATACGATCCCTGCCGAGGCGCCGCGCGATGGAGTCCATCATCCGCTCGAGCGCAAAGCACATGAAAGGCTTGCCAATACCCCGATTCGCCCCCGAAGGACATTTGTTCGTCATCACGGAGTATCCGTCGAATTGAACGGCGCGGATCTCGTAGCAGTTCGTGATGTTTCCCAATTTAAGCAGCGAGTGTACTGTCGGGTTGAGCAGATTAGCCCCCTCATCAGCCACGTCGCGAACTTTCAGCCCGAGCAGCCTCCCGTCCTCGGCTACGGCTACTTCCAAGTCCATCACGCCGTTGCAGGCGTGAACCAAGGCCATGAGGTTTTCTCTGCGGTCTTCGAGGAATTGGACTGGCTGCCCGCTTAATTTCGACAGCAGCGCTGTCAGGACAAGATAAGGCGGCTTGCGCTTGTTCCCGAAGCCGCCGCCGATGTCCGCCGTGATGAAACGGATCTGCGCCGTCGCGAGACCAAGAGAATGGGAAATGATGGGCATCGCCTGTCCCGGCCGTTGGTCATTTGTCCACAGAGTTAAGTACGAGCGCGAACTATCGTAATTGGCAATGCAACCGAAGGTTTCCAGCGGGGTCGAAGAATAGCGCTGGATAAAAAATCTCTCGCCGAGGAGGTGCGCGGCCTGGCGAAAGATTTCATCGACAGGGCCATAAGTAAAACAGTCGTGCCACAGCACGTTGCTTCCCAGCGATTCAAAGAGCAGTGGCGCATGCGCTTGCATCGACTCTTCCGGGTCCACTGCCGCCCGCAAAGGCTCGTATTCGACGTGAATCTTCTCCAACGCGTCCTCGGCAACGTAGCGGCTCGTGGCCGCGACGGCCACGACCGGTTCGCCGACGTAGCGGACCTTGCCGATGGC
>JBOHVR010000668.1:0-3400 GCA_050735755.1 Binatia bacterium | reverse complement strand
AATATGCCGGAGGACGATGACGATATCGTGATCGTGCGCTCAACGATCGACTTGGGTCACAACTTGGGTTTGGATGTGGTTGCTGAAGGAGTAGAGAGTCACGAAGCCCTGCGCCAGCTCGCGGCGTTCAGGTGTGACGCCGCCCAAGGTTTTTACATGAGTCAGCCGCTAACCCATAGCGACCTCACCAACTGGCTGCTTGAATCTCCCGAGAGACTTAGATGCCTGCTCACAGACCCGCCGCCACAAGCAATGCCCCGTCTGGTTGGACCTCGAACATCCAGCTGAATTAGTCCAATTAATTTTTGCCCAGATACGGGCGCCGCCAGCGGTCATAGTCACCGGCGCGTAGGATGGCTTCGACCACTGCCTGGGCCGCCATCCTGGCCTTCAAGGGCTGAAGTGAGCTTCCCGCTTTGAGCTCCGCGTAACCCTCATACAGAGCTTTGATCATCATCTGAAGAGGAATGTGGCCCTGAAGCGCCCCGCGCACGCCGTGCGCGGCGAGAAAAGCGCGATCCGCGCCCGCGCGCTCCAGAAACGATGGCGCTAGCGCTCACTTCTTTTCAGATACATGTGGACAGAAAGATCATAGAGCGCAGCAACGTCGTGCTCTTCGATTTTCGTCTCTCCGCGGTCCGTTACGTAATGAATCGACAGTTGCCGCCCGAATCTGGAGACGCGCACGAGATGCCCCTTGCGATCCACGTAATTCCCCACCAGGCGCAGCATCTCAGGAAGACCGTACAGATCAGGCTTATTTTCTTCAGCCAGACCGCGCGTTTTGTGCTCCTGATCCAGGCGATCGATGTCCTCATGGGTGTAACTAAAGTGCGCTGACTGCCGCGGTTGCGAGGATCTTTCGCGTGAGTTTTCTGCACCGAGATACCTGTCCTGAAGATTTCGCCAAAACATCTTAATTTTGATTCGCACCAGACTCGGCGCCAGCGCCCTCGCTTCGCCATGGACCGCAAATTCCCTGCCCGCGCATTCAAGGTTAAAGTGTTCGATCTCCAGATCTTCCAGTGCCTGGCCAATGACCCGTAGAGCCCTGGCGCATCCAGCCGCGCCCGCGATGTCATCCTGCTTGTCAAAAACCCGAGACGCTTTCATATAATATCCACCCTCTTACGAGCAAGAAAGCAAAGGGGGTGCCACGAGCAAACCTGTCCAAGACTGTGCAAGATCGTTAGATTCCCTAACAATTACCTGAAACACCCTGAAACAGCCTGGAGCAGAAACACAAGCCGCACCCGCATAGGCTATTTCTTTGGCTCGACGCCAATGGCAGAAGTGCAACTTGACTCCGACAGGTGTGTCACGCCACCCGGCCGCTGGCTAATGAATTCTTTGCTCGATTTCCCGCAGGGTTTTCTCCAGCTCTTCCTCTAATTCGCCCACCTCAAAGCCGACTGCGCGCGCGCCATCGAGAATAGCAATGCACGCCATCACCATGTCCAGACACTCGCGCGGCGGCGGTTCATCGATATGCTGATACAGATAGTGCTCGATCTGCCCTTTGAGTGTGTAAACATCCTTCAGACAGACAACGGAGGGCCCCGCTCGCAACGCGCCCGTATTCGCCTCCGACGGGGCAAAAGCGATACCCCCCGGATCAACCAGGGCAATTTGCACACCACTGTCGAACATTAGGACTAAATAACTGTCTCCTGTTTCGGGATGAACTTTTTCCTCGAAGGCAGCGACATCCCGCCAGGAGAGAAGCAGGCTTTTACCCGAGCTCACATCCAGCAGCGTGGAATTCTCCTCATCGTATAGTACGGCGTGCGCATGCTTTTGCGCCCAATTCCGCACCTTGGATTTCGCCTGCTCGGCCGGTAGTTCCATGAAATAATCCTATCACGAATAGAAACGTGAGAAAGACAGCCGGAAATCGAGGAGGGAATCATTTTGGCCGAGATCCTTCACGGAGTCTATCCTGAGCGACCTCGAAGGACTCAGGACGACGCTCTGTCCTCCTTAATTTCGCTCTGAGCAGAGCGAAGAATCTGCGTTGCTGCCGTGTCCTAGCGCAAAATTCCCAAATGACCCACTACCGGCAATCGCGATGCAAACGGATTCGTTGCAGCGGCCAGCTTAAATTTCAACCCCGCGTATAAGCGGCACGCGCCAGGCAAGAACCACCCCGAGGAGAACTACCACAGAGCCCATCCAACTCGTCGTCGCCGGAGCGCCGATAAAATGGGCGCTGAGTCCCGCCAACAAAGCGCCGGCGGGCATTAAGCCGCGATCGAGCATGAAGATGCTCATGACTCTCCCGCGGAGTTGATCGGGAACCATCAGCTGGAGCACGCTGTTCACGGTGGTATTGAACAAGACCTGGCAGCTTCCCACCCCGACGAGCACGACTAGAGCCAACCGAAACGAAGTGGTTTGCGAAAAAATGACCAGAAGAAGACCGAGCAAAATAACGCTACTCAGCAGGAGCAATCCTTGATGCCGCACCCTGCTTGCGAGAGTGGCTAAGGTCAGCAGCGCGATGAGCGCTCCGATCCCGGGCGCGGCCATCAGCATGCCCAGGCCGGCAGGCCCAACTTTCAGGACGTCTTTCTGAAAAATCGGCATCAAGGTTTGATAAGGAACCGCAAAAATACGCGGCACCAGAGCGAGTGATATCAGCGACAGGATCAACGAGCTGGACCAAACGTATCGGAGCCCTTCTTTGAGATTTGCCAGCATCGACGAGCGCCGGGCCTGCTCGGGCGTAGGAGGAACATGCATCAAGTAGACCATCGCCAGCACGCCCGAATACGCAATGCCCTGGATAAAGAAGTTACCCGCAGGTCCGAACATGGCAATCAGCATGCCGCCTAGCGCGGGTCCCAGCACCTTGGTGGTATTGAAGGCTATGGAGTTCAGTGCCACAGCGTTCACGAGATCTTTCTTCGGAACGAGATTGGGAACCAAACTCTGCCGCACGGGATCCTGGAAGGACCAGGCGATGCCTGTGATCAAAGTGAAAACGAATAGATGCCACGGCGCCAAGTATCCCGACGCCACAAGCCACCCCATGATAAACGCCGTGATGAGCAAAATGCGCTGGGTTCTCAACAACAAGTGACGGCGGTTCACGCGGTCAGCAATGACACCTGCGATCGGTCCCGCGATAAGAAACGGTACGGCGCGCACTCCGTTGAGGACGCCAAGCAGAATCGACGAACCCGTCAAATCATACAACAACCATCCCAACGTCACCTGTTGGATCCACTGCCCGGCGCCCATCAAGACCGTGCCGCTCCAAAGATAACGGTAATTGCGATGGCGGAGGGAAGAAAAAGTTTCGAACTTGAACTTTTTGGCGGATGACTTAGTTTCTGTCTTTGGTTCTACTGCGTTTTCTTTTTCGACATCATCAAGCGTCGCGTCATCATTCATGATC
>JBOHVR010000667.1:0-3038 GCA_050735755.1 Binatia bacterium | reverse complement strand
TTGCGGAGGCGGCGCGAGTTGCGAATGCGGAGGGCTTTATCCGGCGCTTGGATGCCGGCTTTGGCGCGTCCGTCAGAGAGCGAGGAAGCAACTTCTCGACCGGCCAACGCCAGCTTTTAGCATTGGCCCGAGTGCTCGTCTTCCAGCCTGAGATTATGGTTTTAGACGAGGCCACTTCCAGCGTGGATACGGAAACCGAGCTTCTCATTCAGGATGCCCTGGAGAAGATCATGCGCAACCGAACCTGCCTGGTCATTGCGCATCGCCTGTCGACGATCCGCAACGCCGACCGTATTCTGGTGATGCATCACGGTGAAATCAAGGAGAGTGGCACGCATGCCGAACTGCTGCGCCGGCAAGGCATCTATTACCGGTTGTACCAGCTCCAATACGAACGCGGAGAACCCAGGTTTCTCTCTGCCGAACCCCTGCCTTAATTCCCGGCTGATGAAAGCTTTCGGTTTCAGATCGCAGGATTCCATTTTCCATCGGCGATCTTCTATCGTCTGTTTGTTTCTCTGTTTCTTTGTCTTCGTCTCCGTTTTTTCCGGGTGCTCTCCGGTTTATCTGTTTCAGGTCGCGGTCGAGGAAGGAAGAATCCTCTGGCGGCGCCAGCCCATAGAGCAACTTTTGCAGAATGGCGAGGTGAGCTCCGAGACGGGTGAGAAACTTAGGGTGGTTTTGGCCGTGCGCGAATATGCGCGCGCCACGCTGAATCTACGCGTGGGCGGGAGTTATGCTTCCTACTCCTACGTGGACCGGCCGGTGCTGTCCTACGTTTTGATGGCGACACCCAAGACCGATCTAAAACCCTACACATGGTGGTACCTCTTTATCGGTCGGGTTCCGTATAAAGGTTTTGCTTCCGAAGAAGCGGCAAAGGCGGAAGCCGATCGATTCGGCGCCGAGGGCTACGATACCTACATCCGGCAGGCGTCGGCTTTCAGTACGTTAGGCTGGTTTGACGATCCCTTGCTGAAGCATCTGCTGGCATACGACAAGGTGAGCCTCGCGGATCTTATCTTTCATGAGCTGCTGCACAACACCGTGTTCGTTAAAGGCGCCGTGGATTTTAACGAGAGCTTCGCCAATTTCATAGGCCACCGAGCCGCGATCGCTTTCTTTCAGCAACGGCGCGGGTCCAACAGCCCGGAATATGTCGAGGCGGTTGAAGCATGGGACCAGGCGTTGGAATTTTCCCGGTCTATCGCCAAGCTTGCTCATGCTTTGAACCAATTGTATGCGCAGGAGATTGGATTGGAAGAAAAGTTGCGCTTGCGCGCGGAGATGTTTTCCCGCAGCCAGGAAGAATGGGGCCGTCAGACTGCGGATAGGCCGGGCCACCGCTATCGCAGTTTCAGCCAGGGGAAGGTCAACAACGCCGTGATCGCGCACTCGCTGCTTTATCTCAGCCATTTGGACCTTTTCGAATTACTCTACGCGGCATCGGGAGGGAATTTGCGAAAATGCATTGAGCTCGTAGCTCAAAACGCCGGCAAAGCGCAAGACCCCTTCGCCGCAGTGCGGAGTGTCCTGGAAAAATATCAGCCCGGCTCGGTCACCACCTCCGCGCGGACGCAGTAGCTGCGCGGGAATGCGAAACTACAGGACGATGGGAAGCATCAATGGCTGCTGATTCCCCTGAGATCAAATTTGCCGCCGATAAGATGCTCGGCAGGTTGGTCCGGTGGCTTCGGATCATTGGGCAGGACGTCGCGTATGGCGCGCATCTCTCCGGCAACGGTTTAATTCGCGCGGCACGGAAGGATGGTCGCCTGATTCTTACGCGCGACCGGCGCATCGGCAAGAGAACCAACCCCCCTGAACATCTACTGATCCGAAGCGACCATTTTCGCGACCAATTAAAGCAGGTCGTGCAAACTTTCAATTTAGACGTAAGCGGGAAAGCGTTCACGCGCTGCGTGCAGTGCAACAGCGTTCTCGAGCCGATTGACAAGGAAAGCGTCAAGGATCAGGTGCCGCCGTACGTTTTCTCGACTCAAGAGAAATTTTCTTTCTGTCGAGAGTGCCAACATATCTATTGGCCCGCGACGCATCTGGAAAGAATGCTCGACGAGCTGCGCTCGCTAGGTTTGAACACGCCTGGAAAATAGCCTGCCTGTGTGGTAACTAAATAACTTCACGTATATTTCTCGGTTGAGCCTAAGGCTTCTCAGCGTTCGGCTGAGGCTGTTAAATTGATCAAAGCGCGAGACCAGTTTCCATGTTCCCCGGTAGCTCAGCCGGTAGAGCGGGTGGCTGTTAACCACTAGGTCGGGGGTTCGAGTCCCTCCCGGGGAGCCAGTTTAAGAAGGCCGCCAACATGAGGCGGCCTTCTTCGTTTTTTGCGCTCGCTTGCGCAGCCGTTTGGTCATTCCTTTCTCAGTGGAACGACCTTGGTATTGGGGGTGTTTGTGATATCAGGCGCCTCCGCCCTGCGCAGGAGACCTGGCGACACGTTCCAGTGCTGTCCGTTGTCGGTGATGACCGTGACCGTCTTCTTGTTATAGCGTGTGACCATTCCAGACAGAGGCGGATGACCTTCAGGCTTAAAAGTCACGCGCTCGCCGATCTGGAACTTCGGCATATGGGAATGTCTGCGCATCTGGTTTAAGAACCGCAGACGCTCTATGACTCTGTTGTTCAGATCAATGAGTTCTTCGTCGCTGAGTTTTTCGATGTCAATCTTCATCATCGCTTCTGCCTTTCAATGAATGTCCGATGTATCGTGGACACGTTGATTCTGCCGCCTAATCTTCCGGATTAGCGGCCAAATTGGCGAGCGTTTTGAGTCTCTGCGTTTTGTCCCCAGAGGTTCACAAAAGAGGTCCGTGTGTCCTTACCGTTATGCCTCGACGGAGTCCATCGCGAGCGCCGCCGACGGGCTCAGGACGCGCACCGAACCATGAACGGATTGTTCCACGCACTCACAGTAATTACTTTTGGATCACAGTAAAAAAAATTGACAAATTGACGAACCTCAAGATAAAAATGATTTCCGTGGATCCGTACAAAGACCCCGACGAGATTTACAGAGC
>JBOHVR010000666.1:0-17521 GCA_050735755.1 Binatia bacterium | reverse complement strand
GCGGTATCGTTCCACCCACAACACCCGTGGCCGTAACGAACCCAGCGTCCATCGCGACAATATGCATTGAGCCAGCCTTGCCGCGGCAATAGCCCGCCGCCCGCCCGGCAAGCTCGGCCATGAGCCGGTTCAGGTCCGCTCCTTTGGCGATTGCGTGGGCGTGCGACCGATGCCCGCCAAAGACGTAATCGTCAGCCCTGAGCGTGCTGCACGCTCCGACTGCTACCGCTTCCTGGCCGATACCGAGGTGCAGGAGTCCTCCGATTTGTCCTCGGGCAAAAAGCTCCGATACTCGCTCCTCGAAAGCGCGGATGAGCCACATTGTGCGCAGCAGTGAAAGTCGATCCTCATCTTCACGGCTCCCGCGCAATTTTTTGTGTCGAGATTTCTTCGGCACGATCGCTCTCACTTAGATTAGCATGGTGCGTTGGAAACCGGTGCGTCTTGTAGGATGGGTTGAGGCCCTCTGCGCCGATACCCATCATCCCGTTTTCGGACGGTGGGTATCGCGGAGTCCATCCTGAGCAACGCCGAAGGGCTCCCCACCCTACGAAGTTTATGGTGTAAACCATGGGCCCGGTTCATATTTAGCGCACAGCCGCTCGGATGGCATCGGCGACGCGCCCTTCTGAAGGCGCGATGAACTCTTCCAATGGCGGACTGTAAGGAACGGGCACGTCGTAAGTGGCCACGCGCCGTATCGGAGCCTTCAGCATCTCAAATCCTTCTTCCGCGATGCGCGCGGAAATCTCGGCGGCGACGCCGCAGCTCTTGTGGCACTCGTCCACGATCACGACGCGACCGGTTTTTTTCACCGACCCGAGCAAGGTCGCCATATCGAGCGGAACCAAAGTGCGCGGGTCAACCACCTCGACTTGTATCCCTTCGCGCGCCAGTTCCTCGGCCGCGCTCAAGGAACGCTGCACCATGAGCGACGTGGCGATGACGGTCACGTCGCTGCCGGCGCGCTTGATATCTGCCCGGCCGAAGGGAATGACCTCGTCGTCCGGAACCATCCCACGTGTCTCTAAGAGACCCACATGATCAACGAAAATCGTCGGGTTGTCACTGCGCACCGCGGCCTTGAGCAATCCCTTCACATCGCGCGGTGACGACGGCAAAACGATCTCCAGTCCCGGGGCGTTCCAGAACATGGCTTGAGGGCTGCCTGAATGCTGCGCCGCGCCGCCGCCCCGGACACCGTGAAAGACATGAAATACAACCGGCGCGCGCGTTTGCCCGCCCGACATGTAAAAAGCGTTGGCCGCCTCATTGACCACCTGAGGCCAAGCCTCATAGACGAAGCTCCCGGTGCTGAGATCGACGATCGGCCTGAGCCCTCCCATCGCCGCGCCTGTCGCCAGTCCACAGTAGCCCAACTCGGAAATGGGCACTGACAGAATCCTGTCCCGGAAGGTCTTCTGGATTTCGCTAAAAAGGCCCCGGCGGGGACTTTGTGACATGAACGAGCCGCCGATCAGGTGCACCCGCTCATCTCCGGCCAGCGCTTCGCGCAAGCCCTCGAGCTTCGCCTCGTAGTATGCCATCTCACGCATATTCATCCTCCAGCTTGTTGAAAAAGGCCCACCTGCTTCGTTGCGCTCAACCGCCTCGCTCCAACGTACTGTTTAGTACGCCTCCGCTCGTCGGTTTTTCGCGCGCCTCGCATCTGTACCTTTTTGACCAAGCTGAGAAAAATTTTTGGCAAAAGCATATCATGCAAAAACATCTTCCAGCGCCGCTTCCGGCTTGGGATAAGGACTGGCCAGCGCAAACCGAACCGCTTCTTCGATCGCGGCTAAAACCTTTTGCTCAAGTTCTACGATGTCCTCGCGCGGCGCTACTTTTGCGTCCACCAGCTCGCGCGCGAAGACGAGCAGCGGGTCGCTGTTGCGATACCACTCACGCGCTGCCTCCGGAACAGATTCAACGTTCCAGGCGAGCGCAATGCCGGTTTTCACCGGCGCTACCGGCCAACTTGCTTCATTGCCGGGCCAACGCACCGTCAACGCTTCGATGAACTGCGGACCGTCGCCACGCCGTATCTTATCTATCGCTTCGGAAATAACCGCATGCACCGCTCCCGCATCGGTTCCATCGACCTGGCGCGCCGGAATCTTGTAAGCGGCAGGAATGTCCGTGAGCGGAAAAGCCGCCATGCTGGAAGAGCGGGCGGCGCCACCACCCCGCGGGCGGCCCCCGTTGTTTTCACACAAGAAAAGTACCGGCAGCTTGTTGAGCGATGCCAGGTTGAATGCTTCAACTGCGGCGCCCTCTTCCAACGAGCCATCGCCAAAGAGGCAAACGCTGATGCGGTTATTCTTTAGAGCTTTGGAAGCATAAGCGGTGCCCGTCGCCAAAGGAATGATTCCGGCCACGATGGCAGACGTATGGTGAAATCCCAAGGAAGGAACCACGGAATGAAAAGTTCCGCCTTTTCCTTTGTTGTACCCATCACGCCGCCCCAGAATCTCCGCGATCAGCCGACCGGGATCGGCTCCACGCGCGAGCAAGTGGCCGTGATTTCGATGTGTCGAGAATAAATAATCGCCATCCTTCACGCAAGCGAGCGCCGGGACGCCGGTGGCCTCCTGCCCGATATAGACATGATAATGCCCGCGGAATTCTTTTTTCTGGTACAGGTCGATGAGCGCTTCCTCGCAATGGCGGATCACAAGCATCCTGCGGCATAATTCCATTAGTTCGCCTTGTGGAAGTTTAGGTAGCATCGTTTCTCTCCTAATCAGGTCGAATTAACCTTAAGACGCGAGAGTTTGTCAACCGCTGTCGACGCGCGTCGCGTCGTGAAAATCGGACCCTTTTACCCGTAGGATGGGTCGTCGTCCAAAGATCGATATCGTTTTGTAGGAGAAGCTTGTCTTGACTTGAGATTGCGCCCGTATATCATACGTATCGGAATTGGGAGCAGCAAAATGAGCAAAAACAAACTCCAGAAAGAGAAATGGACGTTGACGTTCGATCGGAGACTGAAGGGAGCCGTCATAGAGGAAGCCAAAAAGCAGGGACTGTACCCCGTGCAAGTCCTTGAGTCTCTGGTGCGAGAGAAATTCAACCCATTCGGCCATACAGATATCAAAGATGGGGCCCCCTACGTTCGCAAGCTGCGCAAACGGGACAAAGGAAAGAGCGATGAGACATTCCTCGAGGAAATCCGGCGGTGGGAGAGAATCAACTCTTAGTCGATACCGACATTCTTATAGCTTACATCAATCACCGGACCTATCGCAGTTATCTCGAGAGCCCGAACAATCGAATCTATTACTCGGCGATAACCAAAAAAGAGCTCCTCTCCAAACAGGGTCTAAAGACTTCAGAACGGCAGGCCATTTTAACCCTTCTCGGGCGCTTTCGTCTTATTCGGATTGACCAGCGAGTTGTCAGCGAATACTCTCGGCTGCGATCCGCCTATCCCTCGCTTGAAAAAGGCGACGCTTTGATTGCGGCATCAGCTCTCGTGAGAAAACTACCGCTCTTAACGCAGAACTTGCGCCATTTTCGTGTGGTTAAAGGGTTGGTCCTCTTACCTTTGGAGGCGGGGTCTCGTGGTCCGAAAGAGTGATGGGTTTCGCCCGGCTACGGATGATGGGTTTCGCCGGGCTCAACCCATCCTACGGGATGTCGGACTGGACTCGAGGCACGATCACGAATACGTCTATTTGAGCCCCAGCACGTCCTGCATGCTGTAGAGCCCTTTTGGCTGGTTGACGATCCACTGCGCGGCGCGGAGGGCGCCGCGGGCGAAGTTTTCGCGGCTGTGCGCGCGATGTGTGAACTCGAGTCTTTCGCCCAGGCCGCCGAAGATGACCGTGTGATCGCCGACAACATCGCCGGAGCGTACCGACAGCAGCGCAATTTCCTTTTTCGTTCTTTCGCCCACAATTCCTTTGCGGCCGGACACAGCCACGGTATCGAGATCTCTGTCGAGCGCCCTCGCGACGACTTTGCCTAACGCTAGCGCAGTGCCGCTGGGCGCATCCTTCTTGAAGCGGTGATGGGTCTCGACGATTTCAACGTCATACTCATCGCCCAGAGTCTTCGCCACGTTTCCCAAAATACTTAGAAGCAGATTGACGCCGACACTCATATTGGCTGAGAAAACGACGCGCGTCTGCGGCGCAAGTTTTTCAATCTCTGCCACTTCCGGCGCGCTGAAGCCAGTCGTGCAGAGCACCATCGGAGCAGATTTGTCTACCGCGGCCCGAAGAAAACCGAGGGACGCTTTGGGTTGAGTGAAATCGATGATCACAGGGTTGTCTCTCAGCAAGGGCTCGATTTGATCCGTGAGCGCAACGCCCAGCTTTCCCACGCCCGCGATTTCGCCCGCATCTTTGCCGATATCGGGACTGCCGCCGTATTCGACAGCGCCGGCCAATTTGATATCGCCAGACTGCTGGCTCAACCTGACTAGGGTGCTGCCCATACGGCCCGCAGCGCCACAGACGATGATCTCTAGCATGGAACTTTCTCAGCTCGCGTCTTCTCGTCCTGTAAGAGACCGTGTTCCAATGTCATCCTGAGGCGATAGCCGAAGGATCTCGGTTTTGTAAAGTGTCGAATGAACGAGATTCTTCACTTCGTTCAGAATGACATGCGCGGGCTTTCGAGTCATTCGCTACACAAACCTCACAGGAAACAAGAACGATCTACAAAGTCAAGATTCACACTCGGGGAAAGAAATATTCAAAATCCCATTCAGGTAATCAAGCCGAAATCGGTCATCGCGCGTTTGAGAACTTTCAGCCCGGCCTCGGACATCGGCGTCAAAGGCAATCGCAGTTCCGAAGTGCACTTGCCCATGAGCGACAGCGCCGTCTTAACCGGAATCGGGTTGGTTTCAACGAAGACGCTGCGGATCAGCGGAATGAGCTTGAACTGAATGTCTCTTCCCCTTTCCCACTCGCCGCGCAGGCAGGCTTGCGTGAGATCGGACATGGCGCGCGGCGCGATGTTGGCAACCGTAGAGATAACCCCTTTGCCGCCCAGCGCCATCAGAGAAAAGGTCAGGCTGTCTTCGCCCGAATAGACCGCCATGCGCCCTTGAGACAGACGGATCACGTCGATCGCCTGATCGACCGAACCGGTCGCTTCTTTCACTCCGGCGACATTCTTGATCTCCGCGAGGCGTGCCAGGGTTTCCGGCTCGATCTTCGATCCCGTACGAGAGGGAATGTTGTAAACGATCAGCGGGATGCCGGCGGACTCGGCGACTTTCTTATAATGCCGGTAAATGCCTTCCTGTGTCGGCCGATTATAGTAGGGCGAAATCAGAAGCGCGCCATCAGCGCCGGCTTTCTCCGCCTCCTGAGTCAAAAAAACGGCTTCTTGTGTCGAGTTGGAGCCGGTTCCGGCAAGGACCGGAATGCGCTTGCGCGCCGCTTTGATGACGGCTTTGACCACTTCGATATGCTCCCCAGGATCCAACGTAGCGGACTCTCCAGTCGTGCCGCACGCGACGATGCCATGGGTTCCGTTCTCGACGTGGAATTCCACCAGACCTTCGAGTCTGTCCCAGTCTACCTTTCCGTCCTTAAAGGGCGTGACCATCGCTACCATCGAGCCGGAAAACATCGGATACCTCCTAGACTTATACCTTAAAGGTTCCTTCAAACACTTCCTCAGCTCCACCCGTCATATAGACACGGTTGTCGTCGCGCCATTCGATTCTAAGGTCGCCGCCAAGAAGATGAATGGTGATCTTCCGCGCGGTCCTTCCTGTCAGCACTCCCGCCACGCCGACGGCGCACGCGCCTGAGCCGCACGCCCAGGTCTCACCCGCGCCGCGTTCCCAAACCCGCGCCCTGACCTCGTCCGGCTTGATGATTTCCACAAACTCCGTGTTGACGCGCTTGGGAAAAAAAGCATTGTATTCAAAACGCGGCCCGATTCCTTCGACATCTAAGTGATCAAGGTCGGCATCCAAGTAGACGACGCAATGGGGATTCCCCATCGACACACACGAGACCTCGTACTTCGTTCCATCGACGTCGAGCTGATAGTTTAGAATCCGTCCGTCCGCATTGACCGGGATTTTGCGGCCTTCGAGGATCGGCTCGCCCATGTCGACTTCAACTTGAGCGCCCACGATGCGCGGCCGTACAATGCCGCCGAGCGTTTCCACCTGCAGTTCTTTCTTATCCGTAAGCCCATGATCGTGAACATACTTGGTCAAACAGCGAATGCCGTTCCCGCACATCTCGACCTGACTCCCATCGGCATTATAAATTTCCATTTTGAAGTCGGCCACGTCGGAAGGAGCCACGGTCAGAATCTGATCCGCGCCGACCCCAAAACGGCGATGGGCCAGTTTTTTGGCGAACTTGTCCAGGTCTTTCACGGGGTGCTTGAAACAATCGACCAGGACAAAGTCATTGCCGCACCCGTGCATTTTAGTGAAATGAATTTCAGGCATGGTTAACCTAATTAGGCTAGATTTTGCTTCTCCCACAAACCGAGTTCTCTCTCGCCAAGCGCGAGAAATCCAGAAACCGCCCTTTGATCCTGCTTTTTACAAAGACAAACTGTGAAAAAATCAGCGTCAGAAAATCCCTCCTAACCTCCCTTTGCCAAAGGGAGGAACTCACCTGCATATCTCGCCGCCCTCGTGAGCAGGCGTCACAACTTCCTTTCCCCTTGAGACTGTCCCGCAATGAGAAGAAACCCCACTATTGTCATGCTGAGCGCAGCGAAGCATCTCATATTTTCAGTGACTTACAAAACGAGATTCTTCGGCCACGGCCTCAGAATGACATTGCGACACAGTCTCCTGCGGGAGAAGGCTGATTCCCTACTCCAAAACCGGGGGAATTACTTCCCCTTTAATCAGATCCTCGAGCGACTCCCGTTGCCGGATCACGTAGAATTTGTCCCCATCCACCATGACCTCCGCCGCCCGCGGGCGCGAGTTGTAGTTGGAAGACATGGTAAAACCGTAAGCGCCCGCGCTCATGACCGCTAGCAGATCTCCGGATTGCGACCTTTGCAGTTCTCTGTCCTTCGCAAAAAAGTCTCCGCTTTCGCAGATGGGTCCGACAACATCAGCCACGATCTTTTCTCCCTGCCGCTCGACGACCGGACGAATAGCCTGGTAAGAGCCATAGAGCGCCGGCCGGATCAGGTCATTCATTGCGCCGTCGACGATCACAAATTTCTTTTCTTCGGTTTCCTTCAAATAAAGAACTTCGGTGACGAGAATCCCCGCGTTTCCCACAATCACGCGGCCGGGCTCGAGAATCAAAGTTATATCCAGGCCGCTCAAAGCCTGGATAACGGCTTTGGCGTATTCTTCCGGATGGGGCGGCTCTTCATCTTGGTAACGAATGCCCAGACCTCCGCCCAAGTCGAGATAACGCACCGAGCCGCCTTGGCTCTTTAAAGTTCCCGTCAAAGCGCGGTCCAAGTATTCCCGCACGCGCGTTAGCGCGTCGACAAACGGGGTAACGGAGGTCAACTGAGAACCGATGTGACAGTCGATTCCGACGACTTCGAGATGGGAAAAGGATAACGCTCTTCTGTAATTCTCCATCGACCGTTTGATCTCGATGCCGAATTTGCTCTTCTTCATCCCGGTCGAAATATACGGATGGGTCTGGGGATCCACATCGGGATTGACGCGCAGGCTGATTGGGGCCTTCTTGCCGAGCTGTCCGGCGGTTTCGTCGAGCACGGTCAGCTCCTGCTCCGATTCGACATTGAACATCAGAATCCCGGCGCTGAGCGCGTCCTCAATTTCCTTACGCGACTTGCCGACTCCGGAAAAAACGATTTTCCTGGGATCGGCCCCGGCTTTGAGGGCGCGAAAAAGCTCGCCTCCCGAAACGATGTCGAAGCCGCCGCCCTGTCGGGCAAAAACCCTTAGCACTGCCAAATTGGAGTTGGCCTTGACCGAAAAACAGATCAAGTGTCGTTGCGCCGCAAAGGCTTCGTCGAACACCCGATAGTGGCGTTGGAGGGTGGCGAGGCTGTACACGTAAGTTGGGGTCCCAACATCCTTCGCGATCTTTCGCAAAGGCACATTCTCTGCGCAAAGCTCCCCGTTTTTGTATTCAAAATAGTCCATCAACGTCCCCAGGTAACTTCGACTTCGTTGGAGGGATCACTGAGCGATCCGTCAGCCAGTTGGGAGAAAACTCGATACCGATAGGTCATTTGCGGGGTCAGCTCCCGGTCAATGAAGGCAAACCTCTTCTTTTGGATAAATTTTTCCTGATCTTCAACCCTCAACTTCACTCTCTCCCTGTAAGGCACGGGACAATCCGGACAAGCCTTGGAAATGTCTTTACGAAAAATGACGAAGGCTGCCAGATCACGGAGCGCCTTCCCGTCCACATATTGCGTTGGACGCCCCCAGCTCAGAGCGATTCCCTTAGCCTGCGCTTCGGCCTTGAGATCCCGAATGGTCCGCGGCACGGCTAATTCCGGCGCGCGCGGGTCGCCCCTTTTGCCGCACCCTACCAGGAGTACCGCCACCGCCAAAACAATCGTGAGCCTATGCAATGCCGGTGAAAGAATTCTCCGTCTCTCTTCCCTGCCTCCGTCTCTTTTCTCCACTTCTCCGTGTCTCCCTATCTCCGCTTTTCCAACTCCCCTTATCTCCCCTTCTCCTTGCCTCCCTGTCCCCCGGTCTGGATCTTTACACCCCCAACTCCAATAATCGCCGCCGCACATTGGCCGCCGCCGTGCCGCCCGTCGCCTTGCGGCGTTCGACGACGGCTTCCACGTCGAGATATTTGTAGGCATCGGCTCCTATCTTGGGAGAGAAGCGCCTAAGCTCGCCGAGCGACAACTCCTCGATCCGGCGGCCATGCTCGACGCAATAGCGCACGATGGCGCCGACGATCCCATGGGCTGAGCGGAAAGGGACGCCGCGCGCCACCAGGTACTCCGCGAGATCGGTGGCGTTCATAAATCCCCCTTGCGCCGCCGCCCGCATCCTTTCTTTTTTGATCTTAGTCTCACGAACTAGCTCTCTCATCAGGGTCAGGCTCGTCCTAACCGTGTCCACGGTATCGAAGAGCGGAACCTTATCTTCCTGAAGATCCCGGTTGTAAGTTAATGGAAGTCCTTTCATCAAGGTGAGGACCGCAATCAAATGACCATACACCCGTCCCGCTTTACCCCGAATCAACTCCGGAACGTCCGGGTTTTTTTTCTGCGGCATCATGGAGCTTCCCGTGCAGTACTCGTCCGCCAATTCGATAAAGCCGAATTCCGCGCTTGACCAGAGGACCATTTCTTCCGCGAGCCGGGACAAATGCATGAAAAGAATGGCAGCGGCAGAGATAAAATCGAGAAGAAAGTCCCGGTCGCTGACCGCATCCATGCTATTCCGAGAGATCTTAACAAACCCGAGTTTCTTTGCCACGTAGGCACGATCGATCGGCAGGGTTGTTCCCGCCAAGGCCCCTGAACCCAGCGGCAACACGTTGACACGTCCCAGACATTGCTGCAGTCGCTCGCGATCGCGGGCGAGCATCTCGACATAGGCGAGGAGGTGATGCGACAAGCGCACGGGCTGCGCTTTCTGCAGGTGTGTGTATCCCGGCATGATGACATCCAGAAAACGCTTCGCCGCGCGCGCCAGCTCGTGGGCCAGGCCATGGATTAAGCCGAGAATATTTTCCCCTTCTTCTCTGAGATACAGGCGCATGTCGAGGGCCACCTGGTCGTTACGGCTGCGCGCGGTATGCAGTTTTTCTCCGGCGCGGCCGATCTTCTCGATGACGCGCCGCTCGATATTCATATGGATGTCTTCATCCTTCTCGGAAAAACGAAATGCACCGCGTTCGATTTCCCTCTGGATGGCCTTAAGCGCGCCCACGATTCTTTGCGCCTCCCGGCGCGAGATGATTCGCTGCTGTCCCAGCATTTCGGCATGAGCGATGCTGCCCGCGATGTCGTGCCGGTAAAGGCGCCAATCGACCTCGATGGAGGAAGTAAAAGCCTCGACGGAGCTCGCCGTCGCGCGGGCAAAACGTCCGCCCCAAAGTTTTTTCTCTCGTGCCACCTCAATCCTTTCGCGAATTGGCGCGACGCCCCAGCTTGAGTCTGAGCGCGTGGAGCCGGATGAAACCCTCCGCATCGGCTTGCTGGTATCCTTCGCCCGCTTCAAAGGTCGCAATGTCCGGATTGTATAACGAAACTTTTGATCTCCTGCCACTCACGAGCACGTTTCCTTTGTAAAGCTTGAGTCGCACGTCGCCCGTCACGTTTTCCTGCGCGGCGTCGACGGTCGTCTGCATGACTTCTCGTTCGGGTGAGAACCAGTAGCCATAGTAAATGAGCTCCGCATACTTGGAAACGAGCGCGTCCCGCAATCTCATGACTTCACGATCCATGGTGATGGACTCCAAGGCTCGGTGCGCGCAGTGAAGAATAGTGCCCCCGGGAGTCTCGTAAACGCCGCGCGACTTCATTCCCACGTAACGGTTCTCCACGAGGTCTACCCTCCCGACGCCATGCCGGGCGCCGAGCGTATTGAGCTGCGCCAACAGAGCCGCGGGAGAAAGCCGTTTCCCATTCACGGCCACCGGATTTCCTTTTTTGTAGCTGATCTCGACCGTCGCAGGACGGTTCGGCGCTTTTTCCGGCGCGCGCGTCCAGGCAAACATGTCGGCCGGCGGCTCGCGCCACGGGTCCTCGAGGATGCCCCCTTCGTAACTGACGTGAAAGAGATTCCGATCCGTGCTGTAGGGCCGGCTCCGCGTCACGGGCACAGCAATGCCATGCTGCCGTGCATAAGCCACCAAGGCGGAGCGCGAGTTGAGGTCCCACAGTCGCCACGGGGCGATCACCGTGACGTCGGGCTTGAGCGCGTAATAGGTCAACTCGAAACGCACTTGATCATTGCCTTTGCCGGTAGCTCCGTGAGCGACGGTATCGGCCTTCTCCTTGACGGCCACATCGATCTGCCTTTTGGCGATCAGCGGCCGGGCAATAGAAGTTCCTAGGAGGTAAGACCCTTCGTATACCGCATTGGCGCGCAGCATGGGAAAGACATACTCCTTGACGAACTCCTCGCGGACGTCATCGACTACGACCTTGCTAGCGCCGGTCCGAAAAGCCTTGCGCTTGACGGCGTCCAAATCTTCGCCCTGGCCCAAATCCGCACAGTAGGCAATCACGTCGCACTTGTAAGTCTCGATCAACCAGCGCAGGATCACGGAGGTATCCAAACCGCCGGAGTAAGCCAAAACCACTTTCTTAACGCTCATCTGCCCCTTCTAGTGTTCTTCCTTTTACCCATTGATCTCTTTGAGCCCTTCAACCCTGCAACCCTTGAACCCTTAAACCCTTGTAACAACCAAACCATAATCGCCTTCTGCACATGCAGACGGTTCTCCGCCTGATCCAAAACGATGGATTGCGGCCCGTCCAGGACCTCATCCGTGATCTCCTCGCCTCGATGCGCGGGCAAACAGTGCATCACCAGCGCTGCAGGATCGGCCGACACAATGACTTTTTTGTTGACCTGATAGTCGCGAAAATCCGCCCGCCGCTTCTCGGCTTCCGCTTCTTGCCCCATACTGGTCCACGCGTCGGTATAGACCGCGTGCGCGCCGAGGACGGCCCTCTCAACGTCATGGGTTATCATCACGTTGGCTCCGTGCCGCGTTGCCTGCTCGGTGATTTCCCTGTTCGGCTCGTAACCTGCCGGGCAAGCCAGAGCAAAGGAGAATTGATATTTCTCGGCCGCTTCGATCCAGGAATGAACCATGTTGTTGCCGTCGCCGACAAACGCGACTTTCAGCCCGTCTAATTTTCCTTTTTTTTCCACTAAGGTGAAACAATCGGCCAAAACCTGGCACGGATGGAAAAGATCTGTGAGCCCATTGATGACCGGGACCGTAGCGTACCGTGCCATTTCCTCGATCGTGTGGTGGGCGAAGGTACGGACAACAATCAAATCAAGCCACCGGCTCAGGTTGCGCGCGCAATCCGCGGGCGTTTCGCGCACGCCGAGGTTGATCTCGTCGGGACCGAGAAAGATTCCGTGTCCGCCGAGCTGAAAGATTCCCGCTGCGAAGCTGGCGCGGGTCCTCAGGCTCGGTTTCTGAAAAACCAACGCCATCGTCTTCCCGTTGAGCAGGCGATGCGCCACCCCTGCTCTTTGCTGCCGCTTGAGTTTGCGCGCCAGGGCAAAGATTGCTTCGATATCTGTTCGCGCCAGCCCGGCAAAATTAAGCAGGTCTCGCTTCTTCATCCCGAAATCGCCGCAAACCTAATAGCGTGCCAGCACTCTCTCCAAAATACCGAGGCCTCGCTCGATGTCCCGCTTGGTAATAATCAGGGGCGGGACAAAGCGGAGCACCTTATGCGCGGTACAGTTAATAAGCAATCCTTCACGCAAACAGTCAGCCACGATCTTATCCCCTTCGATGGCCAGCTCCAGCCCGACGATTAAACCCATTCCGCGCACTTCCTGAACGAAGGAAAAGCGCTCTTTCAGGAGCTCCAGTTTGTGACACAGAAATTTGCCCATCGCGACGCAATTCTTCAGTAACCCGCCGCGGAGCGCTTTCAGCACGGCCAATCCGACGTTACATGCCAAAGGATTGCCGCCGAAGGTAGAGGCATGCGCGCCGGGGACAAAGCTCCGCGCCACTTTTTCCTTTGCCAGCATCGCGCCCAAGGGTAGCCCGCCCCCCAATGCCTTGGCCAGGGTCATAATGTCAGGTTCAACGCCAAAGTGCTCATAGGCGAAGAGCTTGCCCGTACGGCCCATGCCGACCTGGACCTCGTCGAAAATGAGCAAAAGGCCACGCTCGTCGCAGAGCTTTCTCAGTCCCGGAAGATAATTCGGCTGAGGCAACACGACGCCCCCCTCGCCCTGAACCGGCTCGACCAGGACCGCGACGGTCGTGTTATCAATGGCGGCCTCCATGGCCGCAAGATCGTTATAACGAACCTGTCGGAAACCGGCCGGCAGCGGATCGTATCCGGCGCGAATCTTTTCCTGGCCCGTGGCCGTCAAAGTGGCCAAAGTCCGGCCATGAAACGAATTGTACGTGGAAAGAATTTCGTATTTGCCCCCGCGCCACTCCTTGCCGTACCTGCGCGCGAGCTTGATGGCTGCCTCGTTTGCCTCAGCGCCGCTGTTACAGAAAAACACCTTGTCGGCGAAGGAATGGCGGCACAGCTCGCGCGCCAGCTCGGATTGGGGCGCGATATGGTCGAGATTGGAGACATGAATGAGCTTGCGCGCCTGCGTGGTGATCGCACGCACAATAGCCGGGTGCGCGTGTCCCAGGCTGTTGACCGCAATTCCCGCAAGGAAGTCGAGATACTCTTTGCCGTCGGCATCCCAAACCCGCGTTCCCTTGCCGCGCACCAACGCAATGGGAAAACGCGCGTAAGTCGCAGCGACAAAGTCCTGCGTCAGCTTGACGATTTCGCGATTTTTCATGGAATTTACTTGCCTTAGTACCAGTCCGGCCTACAAGATTCCACTCCCGAGAGCAAAGGAGCGGCCTCGCAGTCCGACATTTAATAATAGAAAGGGATATGCGCGGATGGTGGACGGAGAGGCAATCTTACTTGCGCACCACCTCGGTTCCGACGCCTTCTTCCGTGAAGATCTCGAGGAGCACCGCGTGCTTGACGCGACCGTCAATGATGTGCGTCTTTCCTACGCCCCCTTTGAGCGCCTCGATACAGCATTCGACCTTCGGAATCATTCCCTCCCCAACGACCCCCTCCTGGATGAGTTTATTGGCTTGATTGATCTTGAGCGTAGACAGCAGCTTGCCGTTTTTGTCCTTCACGCCTTCGACGTCGGTTAAGAGAATGAGCTTTTCCGCGCCCAGAGCTTCGGCGACTTGACCGGCAACCAGATCCGCATTGATGTTGTATGTTTCACCTTGATCGCCTACCCCTACAGGGGCAATCACCGGGATAAACTTGGCTTCATCTAGCGAGTTGATGACGCCCGCATTGATGCCGATGATTTCGCCCACCATCCCAAGGTCGATGATTTCGGAAGGCTCTCCGTTGGTGGAAACCGTCAGGTTCATCTTGCGCGCCCGGATCAGACCCGCGTCTTTACCGCTCAGTCCCACGGCCAAACCGCCGTGACGATTGATTAGGCTCACGATTTCTTTGTTAATTTTACCTCCCAGAACCATCTCAATGATGTCCAGCGTTTCCGCGTCCGTAACGCGCATGCCGCGGACAAAGCGTTTGCCGATGCCCATTCTAGCGAGCACCTGGTCAATCTGCGGGCCGCCGCCATGAACGACCACGGGATTGATGCCCACGTACTCGAGCAAGACGATATCCTGCGCGAAACTAGCCTTAAGCTCTTCGTCCACCATCGCGTTGCCGCCGTATTTGATGACAAAGGTCTTGCCGCGGAAGCGCCGGATATAAGGAAGGGCTTCCATCAATACTTCAGCCTTGCCGATGTACTTTTCCATGGACTCCTTTGCTCACAGGATATAGCGCGAAAGATCCTGGTCCTTCAAAATCGGGCTCAGGCGGTCACGCACGTATTGCGCGTCGATGGCGACCTCTTGCCCCTTCATTTCGGGAGCGGAATAGGAAATTTCGTCGAGCAGCCGCTCCAATATTGTGTGCAGCCGGCGCGCGCCGATGTTTTCGGTTTTTTCGTTGACCTCCGCCGCAACCCGGGCAATTTCGGCGACGGCGTCATCGCGAAACGAGAGTTGAACCCCTTCGGTTTCGAGCAACGCGACATACTGTTTGATCAACGCATTCCTCGGCTCTGTCAGGATCCGCACAAAGTCTGCCTGCCCGAGAGGACTGAGCTCCACGCGGATCGGAAAGCGCCCCTGAAATTCAGGAATAAGATCGGACGGTTTGCTTCGATGAAAGGCCCCCGACGCGATAAATAGGATGTGATCCGTTCGCACCATGCCGTACTTCGTGTTCACCGTCGAACCCTCAACAATCGGAAGCAGGTCTCTTTGCACGCCTTCGCGGGAAACGTCCGGCCCGTGGGTGGATTCTCGCCCGGCGATTTTGTCGATCTCGTCGACAAAGACAATTCCCGAATGTTCGACTCTACGGATTGCCTCCGCCGTAACCTTATCCATGTCGACCAACCGGTTGGCTTCCTCTTGCGCCAGAACTTCCATGGCCTCAGGAATCTTGACGGTTTTCTTTTTCGTCCGCTTCGGCAGCAGATTGGAGAACATCTCCTTGATGCCCGAATCCATTTCCTCCATTCCCTGGGGGGTAAGAACTTCGATCATCGGCATCACCGTGCGCGTAACCTCGATATCAACGAAGCGGTCGTTGAGCTTTCCCTCCCTAAGCAGCTTTCTAAGTTTTTCCCGGGTGCCGAGCGCGCCGGAAGCCTCTTCGGCCTTATTCGTCTGCTGCGAGGGCAGCAAAAGATCGAGTATACGCTCCTCGGCGATTTCCTGAGCTTTGGTCTCAACCTGCTGCTTTTCCTCCTCCTTCACCATGCTGATGGCAAGATCCGTCAGGTCGCGAATAATCGACTCCACATCCCTTCCTACGTAGCCGACCTCGGTAAACTTCGTCGCCTCCACTTTGATGAACGGCGCCTGCGCAAGCTTGGCCAATCGTCGGGAGATTTCGGTCTTGCCCACGCCGGTCGGCCCGATCATGATAATATTTTTCGGCGCGATTTCATCCCGAAGATGCTCGGGTACGAGCTGGCGCCGCCAACGGTTTCTCAGAGCAATGGCAACCGCGCGTTTCGCGTCTTTCTGACCTACAATATAGCGGTCCAATTCCGAGACCACTTCGCGCGGCGTCATCACGGGGGCCGGAGAGCCGCCGCTCGTTAATGTATGCACCTGTGGGTCCTTCATCAACCTTCCTCGAAACAGCGCAGAAACATCAGCTTAGCTCCTCAATCGTCAAATGATTATTCGTGTAGACACAGATCTCGGCTGCCGTCCGCATCGCCTCTTCGGCAATCGTCCGCGCATCGAGCTGAGAGTGCTTGATCAACACCCGCGCTGCCGCGAGCGCGTAATTTCCCCCTGATCCGATAGCGATGACTCCGTCGTCCGGTTCCACCACATCGCCACTGCCGGACACCACCAGAGAACTCTCCTTGTCCGCCACGATCAACAAGGCATCGAGGCGGCGCAAGAGGCGGTCGGTGCGCCAGTCCTTAGCCAGCTCCACCGCCGCGCGCTTGAGATTGCCGTTAAACTGTTCCAGTTTGGCCTCGAACTTCTCAAATAGCGTAAAGGCGTCGGCGGTTGCCCCGGCAAAGCCGGCAATCACGCGGTCGTGATAAAGCCTGCGCACCTTTTGTGCCGTGTGCTTGAGCACCGTTTGCCCAAAGCTCACTTGACCGTCCCCGGCGACGACCACTTTACCGCCGTGGCGAATCGCGAGAATCGTTGTGCCGTGAAATGGTTCCATAAGAACAGTGGCCAGTTCCCAGTTATCAGTCGTCAGTTTCCTCCCCCTCCTCGCATCGATCCCAACTGGCTACTGGCAACTGATAACTACCCCGCCGCTACGCCCGCGGATGCGCCTTGTCGTATACCGCCGTCAGCTGATCCAGGTTCACATGAGTGTAGCGTTGCGTGGTCGACAGGCTCGAATGGCCCAAGAGCTCCTGGATCAGCCTCAAGTCAGCTCCCCCATTGAGAAGATGAGTGGCAAAGCTGTGACGCAGTCCATGAGGGCCCATTTTCACAGCGATCCCCGCCGCCTTCAGATGTTTCTCGACGATGCGCGCGACGCTCCGGGTCGTGATCCGGGCGCCGCGCGCGTTGAGAAAAACCGGCTCTTCACCTTTAAGCTTGCGCTGCCATTTTTTCCTTTGTTCCAAGCCGTATTCCCGCAGCTCCTGGAGCGCGGTTTCACCGATGGGAACCACCCGTTCCTTGGAACCTTTTCCCACAACTCTGATGATTCCTAGATTGAAGTCGATTTCGCCCCAGTTGAGAGACACCAGTTCGCTGACCCGTGTTCCGGTCGAATAGAGAACCTCCAGGACCGCGCGATCGCGCCGCTCCAGATGGCTCGTGCCCTGATTGACACCTAAGAGACGAAACGCGTCATCGACCGACAGAAACGGCGGCAGTGGCTTGTCTTGTTTTGGTGTGGCCAGACCGACAAGGGGGTTTCGTGACACGCATCCTTCTCGTAAGAGAAAGCGAAAAAATCCTTTCACGGCGGCGAGCTTTCTTCCGATGGAACTCTTGCTGCAAACTTTGGTTAAACGCGCAAGGTAGGCGCGCACCAGACAGACATCGACGCGCCGCAGCAGCTCTTGCTCGCCGGCGTCCGATTCGAACGATCCCCGGACAAACTCGTGAAACTGCCTGAGATCGCTCAAATAATTTCTCAGCGTGTGCGGAGAATGGTTGCGCTCGTGGGAAAGATACTGGCCGTACTGCTCAATCAGTTTTTCCACTGCTTTCTTGATTGTAAAAAGTGCGCCATCGTAACACAAGAGCTGCGGCTTGGAAATCAAAGCCTTCGTACGGCAGCAAAAACACCCCGCTTGCGCCCGGCAAACCCGCAAGCGGATTCACACGCTATTCAACCG
>JBOHVR010000665.1:0-1874 GCA_050735755.1 Binatia bacterium | reverse complement strand
GGTGGGACTGTCGGCGCGCGAGCTGGAGGCCGAGGCCGCGCGCCGCGCCATCGAAGACGCCGGACTGGAAACCACGGATATCGACGGCGCCGTGCATGTTCATGGCGGCCCCAGAAGCGGTAGAGGCCTGGTGGAACAGATGGATGCCTTCCCGCGAATGTTGGGACTTCCGGTCAACTTCTATTATGTTTGTGGGCGTGGCGGTGGCTGGGGGACGATCGGAATCATCACGGCGATTTCGTTCCTGGAGTGGGGCTTGGCGAGATACGTTGTGATTGCCGGGTCCAAAGACGACTGGACGCGAAGCCACAGAAAGGATCTGCGCGATCAAGGGTACCGAGGCCAGGTTCAGCCGGCGACGATCGCGGGCATGTGGGGCCCGGTTTTCGGACGTATCGCAGCAGCGCATGAACACACCATGTTAGCGTCCAGACATCGTTACAAGTATGGCACCAAGGACGAGCAGTTCGGCGCGGCGGCAGTCCAGGTTCGGGCGTGGGCCTGCAAGAATCCGCTCGCGCGTATGTACGGGCGGCCGGCAACGCTGAAGGACTACGAGGAATCGCCGATTTACATCTGGCCCTATCATTTCATGGACATGGCGGTGACCAGCGATGGAGCGGTCGCGATGGTTCTGACTTCGACGGAGCGCGCGAGAGATCGAAAAAAACCGCCCGTCGCCGTTTTGGGGATAGGATACGGCGATGCCCAGGGAGGACAGTGGTGGGAAGGCCCGGAACACTACACGAAATTGCCTGTGGCAAAGGCGAAAGAGGCAGCGTTCGGCCAGGCCGGGATCACGATCCGCGATGTCGATGTGGCGCAGCTTTATGATTGCTTTACCGCCGAGCTGATTATGCAGCTAGAGGATTACGGCTGGTGCGCTAAAGGCGAAGGCGGCGCATACGTTGAAGAGGGCCACATTGGGCCGGGAGGCGACACGCCGGTAAATACGAGCGGCGGCTTGCTTTCGGCGTATCATCTGGCGGATTTGACCGGAATTTCCGAGGCGGTCTTCCAGTTGCGTGGGGAAGCCGGAGAACGCCAGATCCCCAACGCGCGCATCTCATTTGCCACGGGTCATGGCGGCGAAGTTTTCTCTCCCGGGCTTTGTTCAGTACACACGACACTGGTACTGGGGAGGATGTAATGGCCTGGACGAAACCGGTTCCGTTTGTTGAACAAACGCTTAAACCGTTTTGGGATGGACTCAAAGAGCATCGCTTCTTGCTTTTTCGTTGCAACGAATGCCGTGCCTGGTATTGGCCGGCTAGCTATTGTCGCAACCATCGCAACAAGCCTTTCTTTGGCAGTTTGTCATGGACTGATGCCAGTGGACGAGGAAAAATCATTTCGTTTAATATTACGCGCGCGGCCATGCGGCCCGCTTTCAAAGACGACGTACCGTATGTCTATGCGCTGATTCAGCTCAACGAAGGACCCATTCTGTCCAGCAACATTATCAACTGCTCCCCGGAATCGGTCTACATCGATATGCCCGTGCGCGTGGTTTATCGCGACGTTCCGGAAATCGAGATGACGATTCCATATTTTGAGCCCGACGGCGACGGGGGCAAAGGTCTTTGACAATTCAGTCCCTGCTGGGTTAATTCTCGCGTGACATCACATGGCATCAATTGAGGAGGATTTATGGAACTGATTAGCCTGAAGCAAAAAATTGACGAGGCGGATAAGAACAATATAAGAAACACGCATCTCTTCGAGGCGGACAATTTCCGCTCGTGGCTGCTTTATTTCCAGACGGGTGACGGGACTCCCATGCACTACCACCAGTCGCCGGAGACCTTTCTGGTCATAGAAGGAAGGTGCTCCGTCAAAAGCCCCAACGGCGGGGAGCAGATCATTGAGAAAAA
>JBOHVR010000664.1:0-3753 GCA_050735755.1 Binatia bacterium | reverse complement strand
GGAAAGAGCCGATCCGGAGTTTCCAGCGCGCCGGCAGCCGCGAGGAAAACGGCGCGGACGGCCAGACGCCTCTTTCATCGAGCACCAGCGAGAGAGCTGCGCAAAGCAAAGTCCTTTCGTGAGCGCTCTACGGCGTGCCCGCGGGCACTAGGGGACGCCAGGAGCAGGATCTAAGGCATCAGGACACTCGACCGCAATGATTGACGAGCGCATTCGTTTACTCTTCAACCCCTTTTCGGTGGCTATCGTGGGCGCTTCGTCCAATCCCGAAAAGCAATCCGGATACCCGCTGCGCAATCTGCTATCCGCTAAGTTTAGCGGGCGGCTTTATCCCATCAATCCGCACGCCCGGGAGATCCAGGGAGTCAAGTGCTATCCATCGGTTTCCGCGCTCCCGGAAGTTCCGGACGTCGCGATTGTCATGGTGGAAGCGGCTCTGGTTCCCGAGGTGGCTCAAGAGTGCGCCCACAGAGGCGTGAAATCTCTCATCGTCGGCGCAGGAGGTTTCAGCGAGGCCGGCGCGGAGGGAGAATCGCGGCAAGCAACTTTGGCCGGACTTGTTCGCGAGCACGGCATGCGGATTTGCGGCCCCAACTGTCACGGCGTTTACAACGTGGGGCAGGGAATCCCGCTCGGTTACAACTTCTCTTTTGGCTTGCGGCTGCTGCCGGGTCCGGTCGCGATTGCTTCGCAGAGCGGCGCGCTTCTCGGCGCGCTCGCGGCGCGCGCCCAGCGCATGGGACAAGGGTTGAGCTACATTGTCAGCAGCGGCAACGAGGTCGACCTTGGGCTGAACGATTATCTTGAGTTCTTCCTCGAAGACGAAGGGACTAAGGTCATTGCCCTGTTGATCGAAGGACTCCGGGATGGAGCGCGTTTCCTCGAACTTGTTCAGCGCGCCCATGACCAGGGCAAGGCAGTGGTTGCGCTCAAGGTCGGCAAGTCGGAACGGGGCGCCATTACGACGATGGCGCATACGTCGAGGATGGCGGGTGCGGCCGAAGTCTACGACGCCGCTTTTCGCCAATTCGGCGTGATTGCGACCGATACGGTGGAGGCGTTTTTGGCTGCGGCGCAGATGGCTGCGCACCAGTCACCGCCGCGCTCAGGAAAATTGATGGTGCTGACTTCAACGGGCGCCGGCGCCAGTCTTATGGCCGATAAGGCTCAGGAGTACGGCATCGAGCTGGCCGACATCTCACCCGAGACCGAGGGCCGTATTCCAGGGCGGAAGTCCGCGATCCTGGCGAATCCTTTCGATACCGCGGGAGAGTCGCGCCGCCCGGGGTTTCTTTCCACGGTCTGCAACGCTTTTGCCTCGGATCCGGCGAACGACTGTTTGCTGATGCTTTTAGGCCCTCTCGCAGTGCGTCGGGAATACGCATTGAATTTCTGTGAAGCGGCGAAAAATGCAAAAAAGGCGGCGGCCGCGATCATCACGCTCGACGAAGAGGAAATCGCGGCCATCTTTCGACAACATCAGATTCCCGTCTTTCAGGCGGGCACGGATGCATGCTTTAGAGTTCTGCGCGCCTTTATCGATTACGGCCGGTTTTGCACGACGCGGTCGGCGCTCGGTGCCATTTCCAGTCGAGCTTCAGGAGAACCCCCGCCTAGAGTCAGAGAGATTCTCCGCATGCATCATGGCCGCGCCATGTTGCCCGAGATGGCGACGCGAGAGCTGCTGGGCGAGTATGGCCTGAAAACTTCACGTTTGGTTGCCGCAGTGAACTATGAACAGGCGCTTAAAGCCGCCAGGGAGATCGGTTTTCCTGTGATTCTAAAGGGCGTTGTTCCCGACCTGGCGCACAAGAATGAAGCGGGCGTGGTCAGCGGCGCGATCGCCGACGAGAAAGAGCTGGAGGCGGCGTATGAATCGATCGCGCAGAGAGTTAGCGCCCTGGCGAAGGATCAAGCCGGGACCGGGGACGTTGCCGTCGAGAAATTCATAGCGCACGACTACGAAGTGATCCTGGGCGCGAAACAGGACGCGACGTTCGGGCCGGTCGTGCTCTTTGGCCTGGGGGGAATTTTTACCGAGATTTTGCGCGACTATTCCGTGCGCATTGCGCCGCTCACCAGGAGCGATGCCTACCGGATGGTTTTCGACCTGAGAGCGTTTACGATTTTTGAGAAGGCGCGGGCGGCGGGATGGCTTGATCACGACGGTGTGGTTGACACGATCTTGACGGTATCGCGGCTCGCCAGCGAGCTCAAAAATGAGATCGCGGCCGTCGATATCAATCCGCTCGCGCTCGGCGTGAGCGACGGGGATTTGACGGTGCTGGATGCCAAGATCCACATGAGAGTCACTGACGCATAGGACGCACAACTATGAGAAAAATAAGGTAGAAAAAGGCCAAGTCGATTTCTTGGGAAAGGAAGTAACTGAGGTGGAATTCCGTTTGCTGGTTAAGGAGTACCGATGAGAGAAGCTTTTTTACTTGTGATCTTGTTGCTCTGGGCGTCGAGCCTGTTTGGCCAGGAGCCTTTCTACCACGGTAAGACCATCAGAGTTATTGTTGGCAGCAGCCCCGGGAACACGCAAGATCAAATGACACGTCTGGTCGCGCGCCAGCTGCCGAAATACATCCAGGGAAATCCGGCCGTGATCGTCGAAAACATGGCCGGCACCAGTTCGATGATTGCCGCCAACTATCTTTTCAGAGTTTCCAAGGCGGACGGTTTGACCATGGGAGTAGTCTCTCGCGCCCTCTACTTTGACCAACTCGTCGGCCGTAAAGAGGTGCAATTTGACTGGGCGAAGTTTACTTGGATTGGTAGCCCGGTTCAGGGGAATGAATTGCTTTTCGTTGGGGGCAACACACCCTACAAGAGCATCCGCGACGTGGCGAACTCAAGTGATGTTCCAAAGTGTGGCGCTTCAGGCACAACCTCAACGGGCTATTATATCCCAAAGCTCATGAACGAAATCTTCGGCACGAAATTTCATATCGTGACAGGCTACAGTGGAGGCTCGGAAATGGACCTCGCTGTCCAGCGTGGCGAGACCCACTGTCGCGCCACGAGTATCTCTGGCTTTACCGGCTTTGGTGCGTTCAAAGACTGGCGTCAGTCCGGTTCGGCCCGCGTGCTGGTACAGACCGGACGCAAACGCGATCTAAAGCTACCCGATGTTCCGACCGTTTACGAACTTATGGCAGATTTCAAAACTTCAGAGTGGGGTCGTCGCCTGGCAGCGCTCATTGTGAGCCCAGGTGAGTTCGGCTGGCCCATAGTCGCCCCGCCGGGAATTCCAGCCGACCGGGTCGAAATCCTGCGTGGCGCTTTCATGAAAGCGCTGGCTGACCCGGAGTTGATAGCGGAAGCGAAGAAGAGGCAATTGGATCTTCATCCCTCATCGGGCGAGGAGCTTGAAGTGCTGGCCCGGGAGGTTATTGCACAGCCGCGTGAGGTTATTGAACGGATGAGAGGACTATTGGGAAACTAATGTGTTCCGCCGCGAGCTTGCGGGTTACCATCAGTGTAGCGCGTGCGTGATTCCGTGATGAAAGTATCATTAATTTTGGGGGAGGCACTCAGTGAAGTTGCGAGTTGGTAACGGTTGCTGGCATGCGTTTCATGTGCAGCACGCGGCATTGGCTTTGGAAGCGGGTTTTTTTGCCCAGGAAGGCCTGGATGTGGAGGTCGTGAGCGCAAAGATAAACCCCGACGCGATGAGTTCGAGCCGCCCTGGAGGCGAACGCTACGACGAAGTTGGCACCGTCGTGCGCGACATGATGGCGTTCGGCA
>JBOHVR010000663.1:0-5550 GCA_050735755.1 Binatia bacterium | reverse complement strand
CTCCATGGAAGCCCTCCAGATCGCTCTCGCTGAGAGAACGAATGTCTTTGTTAATAAACGGGAGCCTGACTTTATCGGGCACCAAGGTACAGCGGCTGAAGTAGCCCGTGTCGAGACCGGTGACTTCATAACCCGCTCCGGCGAACGCCGGCGCCATGACCGATCCGATGTAACCGTTATGCCCGGTGATCAAGATTCGTTTTCGCGTCATCTTCCATCCCTCCGTTTAACTCGCGGCTCAGCAAGGACTGCACCCACGCGATCAGCGGCCTCTCCTGAGAAACCTGGAGAAACATACAGCCCGCCCGGTCTGCGGCTTCACCGTCGCGGTCGTCATCGCCGATAAAGAGAGTGCGGCTCAAATCCAGGTGCAAGTCCCGCTGCGCTTGAAACAGCATGCCGGGCCTCGGCTTGCGGCAGTCGCAACCTCCGTCCCAATCGTGCGCGCAATAGTAAACGGCACCGATTTCGCCGCCTGCCACCGCCGCTTCGCACTTCATTCGTTGGTGAATGTCGGTGAGGTCCGCCTCCGTCATGGCGCCGCGCGCGATTCCGGCCTGGTTTGAAACGACAATCACCCGATAGCCGCTCTCGTGGAGCAAGCGGAGGGCGGTTTGCGCGCCGGGCAGCCATTCGAAGTCATTCCAGCTCCGGACGTAGCGCGCGCGGGGGGGCTTGCGGTTGAGCACGCCGTCCCGATCAAGGATCACCGTTTTGCGACGCTTGAAAAACTCCGCGGTAAGCGGCAACCGGTGATGCGCTCCGACGCTGTAGTAGCGGTGATCGGTGACGAAGGCGGCGAGTTGCTTGCGTTTCGCCAGCGTTGGATAAACCGTCGTCTCAAAAAGAACGTTACCCTCACCCAGGCGTTCGACGATCTCCTTCTTGAGAATCGCGTAGCTGATTTCCACTCCGTTCAAACCGGGCTGGCTGCAGCTCTTATCGTAGATTGAAACGCAACCGTCAGTCTCGACGCGCACGCTGTTGCGCGTGTAGCCGTCCCTGTTGCCGTAAACCGTGATCATCGCGGGGGCGTTGCCGGCGCGAAACTTCTCCCACATCCGGTCGATTTGCATGGGCCAGTAATTGTCGCAGTACATGAGGAGAAAGCACCGATCCAGGTACGGCTCCGCGAGCTTGATGCGGCGGGCGGTCTCGTCGTCGACCGCGGTCACGGAGTAATCGATCGTTATGCCCCAGCGGCGGCCGTCGCCAAAATAGTTCTGGACCACCTCGGGCAGATAGCCCAACAACAACAGAACGCGTTCAAACCCTTGGTCCCGCAGCTGCTCGATCTGGTACTCCAGAAACGGCTTGCCCAGGATCTCAACCATCGGCTTGGGACGCGTGTCGGTCAGCGGGCGCAAACGGGTTCCCCGCCCGCCGGCGAGAATCACGGCCTGAGTGGGTCGTTGGGAGTTTTCCATCGTTGACTCACAGCTCATAATGACACCCGCGCGACGGGATCCCACGTCTCCCTTTGATCGGCGGCCAGACAGTTGGTCAGGATATGACATAGCAGGCCGTGGCCGCTCTCGACCAAGCCGTACGCGCCCTTGTGCGTCGGCAGATACAAACATTCATCGACCATCGGTTTGAGCGCGCCGCCGTCAAACCCCAAAAGGCCGACGGTCACCAGTCCTCGCCCGCGCGCCATCTCCACGGCGCGCATAAGGTTCGGCGAGTTGCCGCTGGCGGAGATCACCACCAGGACATCGCCGGGCCGCGCAAAGTTTTCCAATTGTCCGGCGAACGAGCGTTCATAGCCTTCATCGTTGGCCAATGCGGTCAACCACGAAATATTGTCGCTTAAGCTCATGACTCGGAGGGGCGCCTGACCGGCGGCTTTGGCTCCTTTTCCCAAATCGTTAACCCAATGCGATGCCGTGGCGGCGCTGCCGCCGTTGCCCGCAATGTAGATCATTGCGGCGCGGTCACGGGCGTCTCTGAGTATCCGAAAGGCGCGCTCGATCGCGTCCAGGTTCACCTGATGCAAGAGTTTCTCAAAGTCGCGCAAGAACGCCGCTGCCAGCTGTTTGGGCGCAGAGTGATTGGAACCGTGCATACTCACCTCGCTATGAAATGAAATAGTTATCGCAGGACGGCTGCGCCTGCGCACCTAGACGACGTCGGCAAAGCTCTTTTCCACGCGGCGGAAGTACAGTGCTCCGGTGATCAGCAGCGCCGCCGTCGCCAAAGACGAGACGATGATCATCGGGCCGGGCGCCGAACCGCTGTCCAGCAGCGCCCAGCGAAACCCTTCCACTACCCCCACCATCGGATTCAAACCATAAACCGTCCGCCAAGGCTCCACGAGCAGGCTGCTGGAATAGGCGATGGGCGTGGCAAAGAGCCAGCACTGAATCATAAAGGGAACGGTATAGCGAACGTCGCGGAAACGGACGTTGAGCGCTGCAAGCCAGAGTCCGACTCCCAACGACGTGGTCAGTGCCAGGCACAGGAAGACAGGCAACCACAGGGTCTGGGCGCTAGGATAAAAGCCATAATAGGCCATCATCCCAAACAAGACGATCAACGATGGCACAAAATCGACCAAACCCGCGAGCACTGCGGCTATCGGGACGATCAGCCTGGGGAAATAAACCTTCTTGATTAAATTGCCGTTGTTCACCAGGCTATTCGAGGATTGATTGAGGCCGAAAGCAAAAAACATCCACGGGACCAGCGCCGTGAAGGTGAAGATCGGATACGGGATTCCGTCCGACGGCATCTTGGCCAGACGGCCGAAAACCACGCTGAAGATGACCATGGTGAAAAGCGGCTGCAAGACCGCCCAGGCGATCCCCAACACCGTCTGTTTGTAGCGCACCTTGACGTCGCGCCAGACAAAGAAATAGAGAAGTTCGCGATATTCCCAGAGTTCCCGGAACTTGAGGGAAACCCATCCGCGGGTCGGCGCGATCCGAATAAATGGCAATTCGCCCGGCGAGTTCATCCCACGCTCCGCGAGGCGAACAGCTTCAGCACCGTTCTAAAAATCAACGAGAGATCCAGGAGGAGCGAAGCGCGGCGAACGTACTCTTTGCCGAGACGGATCTTGTCCGGTAAGAGGCGCCCGATATATTCGCGTTCAGGGTTGTCCGCGCGTCCGAGAATCGCCGCCTCATCGCGGTATTTGAGTGACGCCAGATCGGTGAGCCCCGGTCTCACTTTCAGGATTTCCTCATAATCCGCGCGAAACAACTCAACATACTGGCGGACTTCCGGGCGCGGTCCGACCAGCGTCATGTCGCCTTTGAGCACGTTCCATAGTTGGGGCAGCTCATCAATTTTTGTGTGACGCAAAAATCGCCCGACCCGCGTGATCCGCGGATCTTCTCCTGCCGTCACCAGCGCGCCCCGCGCCGGCGCGTCCTGCGCCATCGTGCGAAACTTGTAGATCCGGAAGGGCCTGAATCCCTTTCCGATTCTTTCCTGCTTGAACAGGATCGATCCCCGCGAGTCCAGCCTGATCAGCAGCGCGACCGCGGCAAAAATCGGCGCCAGCACAAGCAATCCCAGGGTAGCCGCCGTGATATCAAAGATCCGCTTCATCACCGCCGGTATCTCTCCACGATGGACCTGACGGCGCGAATCACGTCGTCGACATCGCCATCCGTCATTTTGGGATAGATCGGCAGCGACACGATGCGCTCGAACACGGAAGCGGCATGGGTGAAATCCTTGGGTTGATATCCGAACGCCTCCCGGTAATAAGGATGCAGGTGCAGCGGGATGAAATGGACCGACGCGCCGATGTTCGCTCTTTTCAACTCCTCGATGAACTCCTTGCGCCCGATCGTGAGGCGCTCGAGCTGCAACTGAATGACATACAGATGCCAGGCGTGCTCGACTCCCGGCCGGCAGACGGGAGTCGCGATCTCCGGCAAATCGGCAAAGCCGTCGTCATAAGCTTCACCGATACGTCTTCTCGCCTCAAAAAATAAGTTGCACTTCTTGAGTTGTTCGATGCCGACGCTGGCCGCCACATCGGTGAGATTGTATTTGTAGCCGGGGCAGAGAATTTCGTAATACCACGAGCCTTCGGCGCTGTAGCGCTTCCAGGCATCGTGATTGATTCCGTGGAGACTGAGAACTCGCATTCTTTCGGACCATTCAGGATTCGCGGTCGTTGCCATTCCCCCTTCGCCCGTCGTAATGGTCTTCGTCGCGTAGAAGGAGAAACACGTGATATCGCCGATCGTTCCGATCATCTGGCCTTGGTAGCGCGCGGGCAACGCGTGGGCGGCATCCTCGATCACCTGCAATCGATGGTCGCGGGCGAATCGCCGGATTCGATCCATGGCACACGGCTGGCCGCCAAAATGGACCGGCATGATCGCCCTGGTCTTGGGAGTGAGCGCCGCCTCAAGCTGATCGGGGTCCATGTTTAGAGTATCCGGCTCGCAATCGACGAGCACCGGTCGCGCGCCGAGATAAAGGACAACTTCCGCCGTAGCGGCAAACGTCATCGTCGGAAGGATCACCTCGTCCCCTGGCTGAATCCCGATCGCCGCCAGCGCCAGGTGCAAAGCTGCGGTTCCCGAATTCACAGCCACGGCATGGCGAGCCCCGACGAAGCCGCAAAAAGCTCTCTCGAACTCTTTGACCTGCGCGCCCGTGGTCAACCAACCGGATTTCAAGACCTTCACGACCGCAGCGATTTCTTCGTCGCCGATCACTGGAGAATGAAACGGCAGAAAATGGTCGCGCGCCGGCGGGGGCTCGAGCGAAACTCTGGGACTGCGCATACAAAGATCTCTTTTCGTTTCTCTTGAATTGAGTTTTTACGAAGGGTGACCCGCTTGAGCCTTAATCTCCGCTGAGTTTTGCGCAGAGCGATAGAAATGACACAGTTGCTCGACGACGTACGCCTGCTGTTCCCCGGTCAACTCCGGATAAACCGGCAGCGCCAGGGCTTCGCGCGCAGCCGCTTCGGCGCGAGGAAAATCACCGTTGCGATAGCCGAGCTCTGAGAAGCACTCCTGCAGGTGCAGCGGAATGGGGTAGTAGACTTCGGATTCGACCCCGCGCTCGCGCAGGAACGCCTGCAGCCGGTCGCGCCGCGGGCACCGAATCACGAACTGGTTGTAAATGTGGCCGGCGCTGTCTTGCGGCGCTACGATCCATTCGAGAAGGCCGGCCTGTCCAAACAACTTCCGATAGCGCTCGGCGTTTTGCCGCCGCGCCTCTGTCCATCGCGGCAGGTATTTGAGCTTGACGCGCAAAACCGCCGCCTGGAGCGCGTCCAAACGAAAATTTCCGCCCACGAGCCGGTGATGGTACTTTGGTTTCCCGCCATGAACTCGCAACACGCGAAGCGTCTCGGCAAGGCTCGGATCATGGGTCACGATCATTCCGCCGTCGCCGAAAGCGCCGAGGTTTTTACTCGGAAAAAAAGAGAAACAGCCCATGCTGCCGATGGTCCCGGCGCCTCGCCCGCGCTCATCTCTCGCTCCGATCGCCTGCGCCGCATCCTCGACGACGGGAACTTGTCGCTTCGCGGCAATGTCGAGGATGGAATCCATATCGGCGCACTGACCGAAGAGG
>JBOHVR010000662.1:0-5532 GCA_050735755.1 Binatia bacterium | reverse complement strand
GTAATCCTATACAGCCCGCAAACCGCAATTTCCCTCCCTGAACGTTGCAAGTAATCTGACATGCGAGCGCACCCCTTGCAATCAAAGTCGGACAAGCCCTGTGCTTGCCCCGATACAAACCGCACCGCAAAACAATTTAAACCGCGAGTAGTTGATGATTCCCGCCGAACAGTGTTAAAAAATAGGCGCGCTTGTCAGGGTCAATGATCGAAGAAACACGAGCCTCCACGGTACCCAACGACTGCGCGACGAAACACACAGGCTGAAGGGAGGCATTTATGGCAGCACCGATTCCAGATGCATTTCAGGATCTTTTCACGAAAAAGGCGTTTGCTTACCTCGCCACGGTCATGCCTGACGGGAGCCCGCAGGTAACGCCGGTATGGTTCGATCATGATGGAACCCACGTCCGCATCAACACCGCCAAGGGACGGGTGAAAGACAAAAACATGAAGCGAAACAAGCGCGTGGCTCTCACCATTCCCGATCCCGACAATCCCTATCGCCATCTCGCTATCCGCGGCGAGGTCGCGGAGATCACAGAACAAGGAGCCGATGCCCATATCGATCAGCTCGCGAAGAAATATCTCGGCAAAGACAAATATCCTTTCCGCCGGCCCGGAGAGGTCCGGGTGATCTACAAAATCCGGCCCGAACGCGTGGCGACGATGGGTTAAGGCGCGCTATCAGCACTGTGCCCCAGATCAACATCGACAGACTCCGCCCGCCAAGAACTCGTGCGGCCGGCTTGGCCATCGTCCCAGAGAGTAACCGGTGATCGAGTTCCAGGATGTCCACAAGTATTTCGGCTCTCTCCACGTTCTTAAAGGTATTAATCTAAAAATACCGGCGAACGAAAAATTGGTATTGATCGGTCCCAGCGGTTCGGGTAAGAGCACTCTCATTCGCTGCATCAATCAACTGGAGCAGGTGACAGGCGGACGCGTCATCGTTGACGGCGTGGATGTGACGGTTCCCGGTTCCCAAGTCCGACGAATACGGCAAGAGGTAGGGATGGTTTTCCAACTATTTAACTTGTACCCGCACAAGACGGCGCTCCAAAATTGCACGTTAGCTCCAACGGTCGTAAAAAAAGTCACGCCGAAAGAAGCGGAAGAAACCGCCACCTACTGGCTGAAGCGCGTCGGCCTCGAAGCCAAGATGAACGCTTACCCCGCGGAGCTTTCGGGTGGCCAACAGCAGCGGGTTGCCATCGCGCGCGCCCTCTCTATGAAACCGAAGATCATGCTCTTCGACGAGCCCACTTCGGCTCTCGATCCGGAGATGATCAAAGAGGTCCTCGACGTGATGGCGGATCTTGCCCACGAGGGACTCACGATGATCTGCGTGACGCACGAGATGGCCTTCGCTCGTCAAGTCGCCGACCGCATTTTATTTATGGATGACGGCCTCATCGTCGAGGAAGGAGCGCCCGGCCACTTTTTCACGAGTCCAAAGCACGAACGCACGCAGGCTTTTCTGGCAAAAATTCTCTGAAACAATCCGGAGGAACCGATGCAAATCAAATGGCTGGCTCTGGCGATGGCGTTTCTGGCACTGACGGCGTGCCGGCGCGAGTCGAGCGAAAGCCCGAATCTGGACGCCGTCAAAAAGCGGGGCGTGTTGATTGTTGGCGGCAAGCATGACGTGCTCAAATTCGGTTTCAAAAATCCGGCCACGGGCCAAATCGAAGGTTTCGAATCCGACCTGATCCGCCTTCTGGCCAAGGAGCTTCTCGGCGACGAGAAGAAGGCCGACATCATGCACGTGACCGCAGCGACGCGGATGGGACTGCTCAACAACAAAGAAATCGACTTCATCATGGCCACGATGACCATGACGGAAGAGCGCAAGAAGGAAGTGGATTTCGGACCGGTCTATTTTACCGACGCGCTCGGCATCTTAACGCTCAAGGATGGGCCAATCAAAAGCGTGAAAGATCTCAACGGGAAAACGGTCGCCGTCCAGAAGGGATCGACCGGAGCTGTGCGCATTATCGAGCGCGCCAAAGAGGCTGGCGCTCAGATTCAAACATTGGAGCTGGACAACTACGTTCTCTGCCTCCAGGCGGTGCAGTCAGGCCGGGCGGCTGCGATGGCAACGGACCGCTCCATCCTGCTGGCCTATGCCGCGCAGGACGCGCGAATGGTGATTCTCCCGGACCGGCTTTCCAACGAACCTTACGCTCCGGCGTTCCGCAAGGACGCCGGCGATCTGCGCGCCTGGGTCAGCGCAACTTTTGCAAAACTTGAGCAGGCGGGCACGATCAAAACCCTCCTGGAGAAGCACGGGATCAGTTAAGACCGATGCGGGGCTGGCTCGAAGTCGTCCGGGCGCTGGACACGGTATTTCTGCCCGGCCTCCTGGTCACGTTCAAGATCTCCTTCCTTGCGCTTTGCCTGGCACTTTGTCTGGGCCTGGTGTCAGGCTTGGCCTCGACAGCCCCATGGAGGTCTTTGCGCCTACTCGGCCGCAGCTACGTTGAATTTTTTCAAAACACGCCGCTACTCCTGCAGCTATTTTTTGTTTTCTATAGCTTGCCCTATCTGGGAATTACGATCGACGCGTTCTGGGCCAGCGTTCTCAGCCTGGGGATTTACTCCGGAGCCTACGTCTCGGAAGTCGTGAGAGGCGGCATTGGCGCGGTTGGGCGCGGCCAGTTCGATGCTGGAACTGCCCAGGGATTCGGGTACATCGGACTCATGCGCCACATTATCGTACCGCAAGTGCGCGCGGTAGTGTTGCCGCCTCTGACAAATCAGTGCCTAAACTTGGTCAAGAATTCGGCAGTCGCAATGATTGTCGGCGCCGGCGATCTTTTTTATCGCACGGACAACTGGCAGTCGCAAAATTTCCTTACAACTCAAGCCTACAGTATGGCCGCCTTGCTTTACCTTGCCATTACGCTGCCGCTGTCGCTCCTGGCGGTGAAGTTGGAACGCCGGACCGCTTGGCTTCGCTCAGAAAGGCCCGCGTGAGTTTTCTTGCCGGCTTCGGCCCTTTACTGACCAGTGAAGCCGTTGCGTTCATCGGCAAAGGATTCTGGTTGACGTTGCGGATGGCGCTGATGGTGATCGTATTAAGCCTTGTTCTCGGTGTCGTCCTAGGCTTGGCGCGTCATAGCGGTCATTGGCTCTGGGGGCGGCTGGCGGCATTCTATATCGAGACCGTCCGCAACCTACCCCTGCTTCTGGTCATGCTTTTCGTGCGTCTCAAGACCGGCCAGGTCTTTGTCAGTTTTGGCTTTCCAGCCCCGGTCTTTTGGGCCACGGTTGCGGGCATGACCGCTTTTGTGTGCTCGGTGACAGCCGAAATCGTTCGCGGGGGCATCAATTCGGTCGATCGCGGGCAATGGGATGCGGCCTTAGCGCAAGGGCTTTCTCGAACCCAATGCATGTGGCATATTGTTCTGCCTCAGGCGTTGCGCCGAATGATCCCACCGTTGACAAGCCAATTCGTAACTGTAGTAAAAGATACTTCTTTTGCATGGGCTCTGGGGCTCGAGGAAATGACAGGCGCCGCGGTCATCTTCTTCACCAAGTACCAGAACCCAATGCAAACTTTTTTGGCCGTGGCCTTCGTCTATTTCACCGTCAACTTCTTTATGTCACTTTGTGCGCGCCGTATGGAATACAGATTGGCGCGGCGCACGTTCTGATGATAGAGGGGCGGCTTTTGTCCTGCTGTCCGTTTTTGTCCCGTCCGACGCTACCAAAAAACGCTTCCCCAAGACATGATTCCTGTCGAATGGGATTGGCACAAGGGTTGCACGTCACTGGAGCGTGGTAATGGTCGCTCCACTTGCGAGCGCTCAAATAAGAATCAATACTGAAGACCATGCGCGACCACCTTGAGGCTCTCGTTAACAACATCGAATTAGTCATTCGGGGCAAGGACGACGCTGTCTGCATGGCGGTGATCTGCCTCCTGGCGCGCGGGCATTTGCTCATTGAAGACGTCCCGGGAGTGGGTAAAACGAGCTTGGCTTCGGCTTTAGCCAGTTCCTTGAACTGTTCTTTTCAACGCATCCAACTCACCAGCGACCTGCTTCCGTCCGATTTGTTGGGCACGATGGTGTACAATCCTTCCACGCAGCAGTTCCAGTTAAAATCAGGGCCTATTTTTCACCACATCGTGCTGGTTGACGAGATCAATCGCACGACGCCGCGCACGCAAAGCGCGCTCCTGGAAGCCATGAACGAGGGTCAGGTAAGCTTGGACAGCCACACCTACATCCTTCCCCAGCCGTTCATGGTCCTGGCGACACAGAATCCGGTTGAGTTTGCTGGGACCTTTCCTCTGCCTGAATCCCAACTCGACCGCTTCTTAATGCGAATCAAGTTGGGCTATCCGGCGCGCGACGCGGAGCGTGAAGTGATTATGGGGACCCTAACCCCGCGCGAACTCAAGCCCATCATGAAGGCCGAAGAGATCCTTGCAATGCAGCGCCTAGCCGAACAAGTCCGGGTGGATGATGGCCTCGTTTCCTATATTCTCGACCTGATCGCCGCAACCCGCGATTCAGCGGCGGTTGCGCTCGGAGCCAGCCCGCGCGCCGCGCGCGCCTTGTATCATGCCGCTCAGGCGTTTGCTTTCTTCGAGGGGTATGACTATGTGTTGCCGCGCCACATCAAAGAGTTATCCGTTCCTGTTCTAGCCCACCGCATCTTACTTACGGAAACAGGGAATGGTCCCGCCAACGCGCGCCGCGCCGAGGAGATCGTGCGCGCGCTCATCGAAGAAATCAACGTTCCCCTGTGAAGCTTCTAAATTTCATTCTCGGTTTTCTCGTCCACCCTTACCGCCGTCTCTATTTGACGCCTCGAGGATGGATTTTCTGCGCTATCACCGTGGGGATGGGACTCGTCGCGCTGAACACCGGCCACAATTTGTTTCATCTGATGTTCGGTTTCCTGCTCAGCGCCGTACTGGTCTCCGGCGTTCTCTCGGAAATGGTCCTCCGCGCAATTGCAGTCCGGCGCGACATTCCCAACGAGGTCACGGCGCGGATTCCGTTTCCGGTGCTCGTTCAGATACAGAACACTCACCGTCGCAGATCGGTTTACGCCGTGCACGTCAGCGACAGCAGCGACTTTTTTCCGCGCCGCAAGCTTGGCTACATCACGGTCCTCAAGCCTGGTGAGAGGAAGCAAATTTCTTATTTCGCTCAGGTCGACAAAAGAGGATCTTACGGTCTGCGTTGGGTTCGGCTTACCACCCGTTTCCCTTTCGGTTTTTTTGAAAAGGTGCGTCTCATCCCGCTTGAAGATACGTTGGTCGCCCATCCCGGCCAATGCGAAGTTCCCCAGCTAAAATCTCTCCCGCGCGGCAACGATCACAGCGGCAGCAGAAAACAACGGACCGGAGAGGAAGTGCTGAGCCTCAGGCCGGCGCTCCCCGATGATGACCATCGCTTGATTCATTGGCGCACGTCCGCCCGGAGCGGTCAACTGATGATCAAGGAACTGGCCGAGCAGCAACAAGATCCCCGATCGCTTTTCTTCGATAACCGCGGGGTGGAAGGGGACCGCT
>JBOHVR010000661.1:0-1866 GCA_050735755.1 Binatia bacterium | reverse complement strand
TCGGGGGCTAACCCATCCTGAAATTACCTTGATCGGAGACGGCCGGCTGGCGGGTCGCGTTCTGATAGATATCGACGAGTTCAAACGGGGCCGTGATCCGCAAGGGTTCATGGATCCGTTCCATTATATTTCCGGCACAGTCCCGTTGACCGCGCGGGGTTTCCTCCGCACGAACCAGGGTCGAGGTCAGTTTCAACTTGAATCAGCGGAAATGATGGGCGTTCCCTTGCCTCAACCGATTGTGCAGGAGCTTGTAAGTTTCTTCTCGCGCACGCCCGAGAATCCCAATGGATTCGACATCGACGCGCCTTTCAATCTCCCCGCCAGAATTCGCGAGCTCGTGATCAACAAAGGCGAGGCGGTCATCATCCAATAGTATCCCAGCCCTGGCGGCTCGAGACGGTGAAGCCCTGTTCCTTGAGGATGAGATCGCGCGCCTTCGACTCGGCATCGGCATCAGCGCGTCTATTACCCGCGGGGACAGCTTCCTCAATGATGGTAAGCTCGGCGCAACTGCGATATATCCTGGTGGAGTGGCTCCGAAATCCGTTGAATAAGTAATGTCATTCTGCGCCGAAGGCGAAGAATCTCCAAAGCCTTTCAGATCCTTCACGGAGTCTATGCTGAGCGGCGTCGAAGGATTCAGGACCATCTCGCGGAACGCATAAAAAAGAAACCTACGAAAGGCATGACCATGAGAAATCCCGTAATCGGTTTTATTGGTCTGGGCATCATGGGTAAGCCGATGGCTCGCAATCTTATGAAAGCCGGCTACTCGCTGATCGTTCACAATCGGAGCCACGCCGCAGTCGAGGAGCTGGCAAAGGAAGGCGCTCAGGCCGCCGGAAACGCCAAAGAAGTTGCGGCGCGAAGCGAAGTGGTGATCACCATGCTCCCGGACTCGCCGGACGTCGAGCTGGTGTACGATGGCCCGCGGGGAATAGTTGCCGGAGCGCAGGCAGGCTCCTTGCTCATCGACATGTCTACGATTTCGCCCGTCGTCGCTCGCAAGCTGGCAGTGGAAGCGGACAAGCGGGGGCTGGAGATGCTGGACGCGCCGGTAAGCGGCGGCGAAGCGGGCGCGATCAGCGCGACGCTGTCGATTATGATCGGCGGCAAGGCGGCCGCATTTGAGCGGGCGCTGCCGATCTTTCGGTCGCTTGGCAAGAACATCGTGCACGTCGGGGAAGCAGGGGCAGGACAGGTCGCGAAAGCCGCAAACCAGATTGTCGTCGGCGTCACGATTGCGGCGGTAAGCGAGGCTCTGGTGCTCGCCAAGAAAGCCGGGGTCGATCCCGCCAAGGTGCGCGAGGTCCTGCTCGGCGGGTTCGCGCAATCCCGCATCCTCGATGTTCACGGGCAGAAAATGTTGGAACGCAATTTCAAGCCAGGCTTTCGCACCCGCTTGCATGAAAAGGATTTGAAAATCGCCATGGCAACGGGCGGAGAATACGGCGTCCCCTTGATGGTCACCGGTGTGGTCGCGCAAATGATGACCGCCATGAGAGCAACGCAACGCGGAGACCTGGATCATTCAGGCTTGGTGACATTTGTTGAAGAACTGGCCAAGACGGAACTTAAGACCAGCTAAAACCATACGTGCCTTTCGCAGTTTGGAGTGACACGCGCGACGTCTGTGATCGCGAAACTCCCCGCTCATGCTTCGACACCGGGCCATTTTCAGCGCGTTCCGCTATCCTGATTTTTTTTGGTTCTGGTGGAGTTATTTCCTGTCCAATGTCGGTTCCTGGATGCAGGCGGTCGCCCAGGCGTGGCTTCTCTATGACCTGACGCAGTCTCCTTTGTACCTCGGAGTTTTCAGTCTCCTCCGCTCTTCCTTGCTCCTCGCCTTTTTCTTCTTAGGCG
>JBOHVR010000660.1:0-7103 GCA_050735755.1 Binatia bacterium | reverse complement strand
CTATTTCGCTTGGCCTATTCTTGTTAGCTGGCTTTTTCGAAATTGCCGGAGGATGGCTAGTGTGGCAGTGGCTTAAGGAAGCTAAGCCCTGGCCATGGGGATTACTGGGAGGGACGATTCTCTTTCTTTATGGCGTCATACCTACTTTTCAGCCGGCTCATTTCGGACGCGTGTATGCGACATATGGCGGATTCTTTATCATTTTGTCTCTCTTGTGGGGTTGGATTCTTGACGGTAATCGACCCGATCGCTTCGACGTGATTGGCGCGAGTGTAAGCTTGACCGGCGTCGCGATTATTATGTACTGGCCACGATAAAGACTTGGCGCTTCGTTAGTAACTCCAATCCTGGAGTGATAACTTTATAATCATGGACGCCTGTTGCGAAACAAAAGCAGAAGAATTAACCGTCCTTCGTGGTAAACACAAAAGCGTTCTCACCATCGTTTTGGTCATCAATGCGGTTCTCTTCGTTGTCGAGGCCGGTGCAGGATTGCTCGCACATTCTACGGCGCTGCTCGCCGACTCGTTGGACATGCTCGGCGATTCGCTGGTTTACGGATTCAGCCTTTATGTTCTTTGGCGTAGCGCGGCATGGAAGGCGAAGGCTGCGCTCTTGAAGGGCGCGATTATGGCTGTGTTCGGCGCAGGTGTTCTCTTGGAAGTAATCTACAAGACGATATCCGGCATCTTGCCCAGCGCCGCCACGATGGGAATCATCGGAGCGCTGGTTCTGCTCGGTAACGCTATCTGCTTCCTGCTGCTTTTTCGCCATCGCTCCGACGATCTGAACATGCGTTCCACGTGGCTGTGCTCGCGCAACGACATCATCGCGAATCTTTCGGTGCTGGTGGCCGCCGTCGGCGTTAAAGTGTTTGCCGCAAGTTGGCCCGATATCCTGGTCGGAGCGGCGATCGCTGCTTTGTTCCTGAGAAGTGCGCTTACCGTGCTGCGCGAATCTTTTGGGGAATTGCACAAATTAAAACCTGAAGCAATCTCATAGACTATCATGGCTGATAGCTTATGGCATATGGATTTAACTATACGCTATAAGCCATACGCTATGAGCTAACCTATGAAAGTGAGTATCGGGTGAATAGACGCGATTTTCTCATCAGTGGATTGTTAGCGGCGGGTACTATGGCGGTTGCCGGCTGCCGTGGATTTGAAGCGACGGAACACCTCTATGAATTGGCTCCGGAGAATGTTTTACCGGCCGATATCGCGGGGGCTCCTGAGGAAGTCCGCGAATCTTATCGATTTGCGATTGCCAATCGGAATACTCTCCGCTACATCCCGTGTTATTGCGGTTGTCGTTCAGAGGGGCATACGAGTAATGCATCATGTTACGTCAAAGACAGCTCGCATCCTACCAACTTGATGTTTGATCGAATGAGCCTCGCCTGAGGGATCTGCATAGGCATCACGCGTGACGTGATGAAAATGATCGACAACGGCAAGAGTCTCAAAGAAATGCGAGCCCAGATCGAAAAAACTTACAGCAAGTACGGTCCGCCCACGCCCACGCCTCCTGTCCCTTGAGTAGCTCAGTAATTGCCGGCGTCGGCGCTTGAATAGCCGGGTCGCGATTTTTTTAGGAGCCAGTTTGCCGTAGCCAGTGCAGTTACAATCATGTTAGGGATTGCATCCTGCACGGCGATAACCTTAGACGCTTCACTGCGCCGGCATAGACTGTAGCAACGGCCAAAGTATCAAGCCAACGACTCCTGAAATGGTAACCAGAACAGGCTCCGCCAATTTGAACGAAGGCAGGACGAAGGCTACCCCGACAAGGGTTGCTCCCAGCAGGCCGCCTTCGAAATAACCGATAGCGATGGCCGCCTGCGCGGCAAGCAGTCCCGGCATGATCTGGGTGAGCGCGAGGGATAATTTGTAAGTGTCCTCGGAAATCCATCGGCGCTGCTCGACGAGATCCCTGTGCATAAACCGACCAATGCTACCGGGCCGCCGAAACCGATGGTTCCCAACTTGAGAAAGTACGCGGTAAGCGGCCAGATATCGACGTCGTTTTGTATTGCACTTCCGACCTCAACAGCGCGTTCAGCGGACGGTTTGGCATTCGATGAGGTCATTGTTTTTATCCTTTGCTTTTTTCCGCCATCTTGATCTAGTCAGAATTTACAATGTCACGGGATTTCTAGGAATGGCTGATCAAACGGCTGAATCAACTTTATGATGTTATATCATCGGCGATCGTATATCCTGCGCAAAAATAATTCATAAACGGAGGCAGCGCGCGAGCACTGCCTGTTTTACATGCGATTACGAAATCATAATATCAAGCCGGTCATCCGGCTAGGGTTGCGAGAGAATTTATCCCAGTTCTCACTACTAGTTCTAGTAAACGCTTTTGTCGGCGGTATGGTCGGGTTGGAGCGCACGGTCGTGCCGCTGATCGGATCAGAAGAATTTAAGATTGCGTCAACCACGGTTATAGCTTCGTTCATCATAAGCTTTGGACTCACAAAGGCGTTGACCAATCTTGTGTCCGGCCAGTTGGCCGATTTATTGGGACGCAAACGGGTGTTGGTCCTAGGCTGGCTGGTCGGGCTACCGGTTCCCTTCATGATTATTTTGGCACCGAGCTGGAGTTGGATCATCGCCGCCAACGTGCTGCTTGGGGTCAATCAGGGCCTTGCCTGGTCAATGACGGTGATCATGAAGATCGACCTTGTCGGACCCAAATCGCGGGGCCTCGCCGTCGGTCTCAATGAGTTCGCCGGCTATCTTGCGGTCGGCGGGACTGCGTTCGTAACCGGTTACATTGCTGCGACAACGCACACTCTCCGTCCTGACCCTTTGTACATCGGGATCGCCTACGCCATCCTCGGCTTGACACTGTCGGTCCTCCTCATTCGAGATACGAGCGAGCACGTCCGGCTTGAGGCAGACAATCACGTGAAAGCGTCGCCTGTCGGATTCCGGGACGTGTTCACGCGCACATCCTTTCGCGATCCAACGCTGTTTGGCGCATGCCAAGCTGGTCTAGTGAATAATTTAAATGACGGTATGAGTTGGGCTATTTTCCCGCTCTTCTTCGCCTCTCATGGGCTGGGTGTGGAGGCCATCGGAGTACTCAAGGCTGTTTATCCGGGCACTTGGGGCCTACTGCAAACGGTCACGGGACCGCTCAGCGACCGCTGGGGCCGCAAAGGTCTGATCGCGTGGGGTATGTGGGTACAGTCAGCAGGCCTTTTGATAACGGCCGCAATGAGCCAGTTCGAATGGTGGTTGTTGGGAACTGTGTTGCTCGGACTCGGGACAGCGATGGTTTACCCGTCATTGCTCGCCGCCGTTTCGGACGCGTCGCATCCAACGTGGCGGGCGCGCTCACTCAGTATTTATCGGTTTTGGCGCGACATGGGATACGCGGTGGGCGCGTTGCTGGCCGGTATAATCGGAGATGCTTTCGGTCTTCATTGGGCTATCGCTGTTATTGCCGCGCTCACGTTCATTTCAGGGGTCGTGGTTCTTATGATGATGTCGGAGCCGTACCAAGAGTCGCAGGTATTATAGAAAATGCCAACGAAAAAAAACATCGGGGACCGGCGGGACATTATTTTTGACGTTTTCTCTGTCTCCGAACGTGAACAGGATAACCTATCGCCGGCTGCGCCTCGTGATTATTACCCCTGATTATTAGCCCTTGACGATCCTGCGTGGCTGGGCGATGTTTTGTTAGGCCCTCACCAAAGCATGACTCCGGGCGAAGCCGTATTGGCGAAATTGGCGTTCGGGAATCCGCGAGACAAACATGGCTCTACAGGAGAATTTATGAAGAGTGAAGAGTTGGCGGTTGATCCGCTCGTTCTCCGAGAGGAAGTAAAGAGCAAGTATCGGGACGTGGCTATAAATCCCAACGGGGAATATCACTTCCATACGGGAAGGCGTCTCGCGAGACGCCTCGGTTATGATCCGGCGTTAGTTGATTCGATGCCGGACCCCGCAGTTGAGTCGTTTGCGGGGGTGGCAAACCCGTTCTCGCTGCAACCGCTCGAGCAAGGCGAAAGAGTAGTGGATGCCGGATCGGGTGGGGGTTTTGATTGCTTTGTCGCTGCACGTCAAGTTGGTCCGCAGGGCCATGTCGTCGGCGTTGACATGCTCCGGGAGATGCTCGAAAAATCCCGCAGGACGGCCGAAATCATGGGGCTTAAAAACGTCGAGTTTCGCGAGGGGCTTCTGGAAGAAATACCGGTAGAGGACGGATGGGCGGATGTCGTCATCAGCAACGGCGTCATCAATCTGTGTGCTGACAAGAAGCGAGTCTTCTCCGAACTATGGCGGGTTTTGCGTCCCGGTGGAAGATTACAGTTCGGCGATATCGCCAATGGCAAGCCGGTGCCGGAGAGCGCGATACGCAATATCGACCTTTGGACTGCTTGAATTGCCGGTGGCCTTCCGTGCGAAGGCTGGCGGGCAATGCTGGTAGACTCAGGTTTCGTGGACATTCAGATCAGCCAACCATATGACACCTTCGGGGAAGCGAGAGGTGAAAAGAAGGCCAGGCTCTTCGATGTTTATGGATACACATTCCTGGCACGCAAATTCGGATAGCACACTCTCGCGATCTTCCGCATGGTCCGAATCCAAGCTGGCCTTGGCGTCCGCGGCGTTATTGCATGCGGAGCTTGACGATCCAGCGGCAACTATCGGTGTAAGTTATGACCTGTCCTAGATCGACACCAAAGCTATCGCTGGAATGAACTCGCCATTTGTTTTGAGTGAGCCATGACAGCCTGCACTGCCCGTGTTACATCTCCAGGCAACAGGTCTCCGCAGGGTTCTTGACTTCGCGGGCACAACGTCCGGCTTTGATTTCTTGGGTGATCATCGCTTGTGCCGCGGAATGCCCTTTGTTATGGATCTCGGCCCTAATGCTCGCAACCGTGTGGTTAAAGCAATAACAACAGGACCCCTCATAGTTTCGTTCCTTAAAATTAACGGGAACTCGTACTTCGCTCTTTTCGAGCTGAACTTCGCCAGCGTAGTAGACAACGGGACAGTCACGGTTCCGGCAAAGTTGGTATTCATGGGCGCTTAGCTTGGCAGTCTCTACCTCGGTTTTTGCCATCGCGCCCACGGTGGCGAGAGATACAGGCTTGCCTTTTCCACGTCAGCGGGGGCAGACGACCGTATCCTTCTGACTAATTTCACTGACAAAACAGCAGTCCGATGACATAGTTTTCCTCTGATTGAAGCGAGCCTTATTCAGCAGTTTCTCCTGTGTTTTAGCCATCCGTAGAAAGTAAGGATCAGAAAGAGCCCGAGAAGAGGGAAAGGGAGATAGTCTAGGTAGGGTGTGAAAGCCGCTAGGCCTATGAGTCCCAGTAAAAAGGGAAGAATCGGAGTGGCACAGCAAATGGCGGTAACGATTAATCCCCAGAGACCCGTCATGATCCGGCGATCGGTTTTCATCGGCGCGACCTACTCATTTTGAGCCCAGCGCCCCGCATTGTGAAATCCGTTCTCTCAAGTCGGCGGCGGCGTTAGTCTTTAATCCGCGTTGCAAGCGTAAAGGTTCTTCAAATGGTCAGCTAACAGTAGTTTCTATCGAGCTATCTCGTATTTGGATTCCAGAATGACCAGCGGGCGGTCACTCTGAGCATAACAAGGGCAGCCCTGATACTCCCCCTAATTGTGCCAGAGACTTTCGATTTGCCGCCGGTGCGAGGGCGATAAGTCACGGGAACCTCAACTATCCGGTGGCCCAGTTTGCCAGCCTTGATGATCATCTCACAGGGCCAACCATACGTGCGCTCCTGCATATTTAGATTTTCTAAAGTCTTACGACTGATGGCTCTAAAGGGTCCGAGGTCCGTGATTCGAATCGACGCGACGAGGCCGATAATAAAGCCAACAAGCCTGTTCCCCAAGCGAGCGTGGAAAGGAATTGCCCTGGCGCCTTCGCTCCCTAAGGTCCGGCTCCCCAGCACCAAATCCGCAGTTCCTTTCGTGATCGGCTCCGTGAGTCGAGGGATCTCGCCGGGATTAAAACTGCCATCCCCGTCTATAAAAACCAAAATGCTGGCGTCTTCGGAGGCCTTAAACCCCGACCAGCAGGCCGCGCCATAACCCTTTCGCGGTTCTTCAACCACCTGTGCGCCCGCACAGCGCGCCACAGCCGCCGTGCAATCTGTGCTTCCGTTATCCACCACGATGATTTCATCAACCGCGGTTGCCGGAACCTGTGCCAGGACATCGGCCAGGGATTCTTCCTCATTGAGAGCGGGAATGATGAGGCAGATTTTCATTGGGAAGCGAGTGGAAATCCAATTTTGGCGACCAGAGGAAAGACTTCTGAATTTCCCCCTCGTGGCATGTTGCTGACATTTCTTAGCTGTTGCGCATTGTGAGTTTGCCGCTTACAAGTTTTCCTCCGCACTGATCAATTTGGATCTCGGCGCGGATCTGATTTCCGTCCCGGCGTGCCTCGCCTCGGACAGTCCCCTGACAGCGGGCCGTTTTTATGGGCAATGAAAACGTGAGGCGGTTGTCCTGAGCAGTTGCGTGTCCTTCTCCCCGTCCTGCTCCAGCAAGAAACCAACCGGCCCAAACTTGTGTGCCTTTTTGACGAAGGACAGCTCTGACCTGTCCCGAAAATAGCGGGCTCTCATAGTTTCCATACCAAGTCCCCGAGAAGGGTCCCTCGGCGCGGGGCTTGGGAGCGCCGGCCTTGAAGGCATAGAGTTTACCGTCCATGGAGCCTTCATAGAGCGTTCCGTCAGCGGCAAGAGCAGGGGAAGAGATCAATGTCCCTTTTGTGGAAAATTTCCACAAGGCCGTTCCCGATCCTCCTGAAGCGGGCGGCCTTATAGCGTGAAAGGTACCACGCTCGTCACCAAGATAAACGGCTCCGTCAGCCGCGAGGAGCGGAGAAGATTGGATCCCCGGTCCTAGTTTGTAGTGCCAAAGCATCTGCGGGCCTGAGCGGAAAAAACCTTGCTGCTCGCGAATCGCGTAAAGATCGCCATTCTTCCCGCCGAAGTAGACGGTCCGGTCCGAGCCGATAGCTGCGGAAGAAAAGATCGCGTAGGTTCGAAAACCAGAACGCGCGACGCCCTCGAAGGTCCACTTAACTTTGCC
>JBOHVR010000659.1:0-4910 GCA_050735755.1 Binatia bacterium | reverse complement strand
GAGAATATCCGCTGCATCAGATGACCTTCTGGCATAACTGTGTTCAGGCGGCAAAGAAAAGCGCGGCTCTCGGTTGCAAAATTCTCGAGCCCGCTCCGGTGTTGCTGCGCGAGACGCAATACATCCTGAAAGTTGCTCCTCATCCCTACGCGGCGCTGCTGTTTATCGAACACATGGCCAGTCCTGAAGGTCAAACGGTCATCGACGAGTATGAGCCGCTTAAGTCCAGTTTGTATTTCAACGGCGCGGCGGCCAGCATCATCAAGGGCAAGAAGCTGTCTCTCAATGACCACAAGACGTTTCAAAATACTCCACGATGGATGAAAATGGTGGTAGAGGCTTACGGCTTCCCGAGAGAGGAGAAAACGAAGTAACTTGGCGATAGTATAGGTCATTTTTCCACCGGCGAACGCGGCATAAGCGCGAGGTGCAGATTCGCCGGGTGCCGCGCCGGCATCAATGCTTTACAAAGTCGATGACGTGCTTGTTGACCTCTTCTGATTGGTCCATCATTGCGAGATGGCTGCACCGCTCGATCAGATGCATGTTGAGATGGGGTTCCATATCGGCAAGCAGGCCGAATCGTTTGGCGGCGTTGGCCCTGTCGTCTTTTGCGTATAGGTAGAGCTTGGGTACCGAGGAATGGGCGAATCGCTTCCACAATGGCGTCTCGCCTAAGTACCAATCCGGCTCTCCTTGCCTGGCTTTAAGAAAAGTCTCGAAGTTGTCGCCGCTGCTCAAGCGGCATCTCAGCTGCACGAACTCTTCGGTGATAAGAGATTTGTTGAAAAAGTCTCGCTCCAGCGACTTTCGCACCTCGTCAGAGGTGGGCGCGCGCGTCGGCAACTCAGGGGCCCCACCTTTTTGGTCAGGCAGCAGCGGGAGTAGAGGGAAAACCGCGAGCGCAACTATTTTTTCGACGCGCTTTGGATGATCCAGAGCAGTCAGCGCGGCGCTGGTACCGGTATTGGAATGCCCGAGGATGTGCGCCTTTTGAATTCCCAACGCATCCATAAACTTTACCACGAATCTTGTCCGGTAATCGTCACTGTAATCCTTCGGTCGATCCGTTAGGCCAAAAGCGGGTAGATCGTAGGCGACCGCCCGCAGCCCCGCAGCGGCCAAAGCAGAGATGTTGTCTTTATAAACGTCCAGCGAGGAGCCGAGCGCGAGGCCGTGCAATAAAAGAACTACTGGCCCGGTTCCTTCCTCCAAGTACCGCGTCTTTAGCCCATCTACGGCAATGTATTTTTCCATAGCCTACCTCCATTCTCAGGGAAGATGTCCTCCCTTCAAGCAAATTGTCAACAGAGACTTTCCCCGGGCCGATAGAGCGGCCGCCAGGGTCAGACACGACGTTCTAGGCAATCTTTCTTACCGACGATAAGTTCCAGGATCTTATGCGCTGGGCGGCGGCAAACGCAAGTAGCTTAGGAAAGCGCTCGGCGAGGCGCTACTTTCCAGGCTTTATTTTTCCCGGCGGCCACGACTCACAGACGCGTCACGTGTGTCGAGAGGGAAGGCTCACCGTTGCCCCGGACCTTACCGCATAAACGCACAGAGCGAATTTGACCTCGAAACCCTAATTGATAAAGTGTTGACCTTTGGCCGAAAGATCAATATAGGCAAGGTCTAGGAGGTGCTGTATGAGAAAATATCTGTTTGCCGCTCTCTCTTTCTTTCTAGGGTTTTTGCTATCGATCCTTGGCGTCGACGCCGCTTCGGAAGGCTTTGTTTCCCTTGGCAGCCATGATGAGATCGTTGCCAAAGCCAAGAAAGAAGGCAAACTCCGCGCAATCTCCTCTCTGGATGCGTCCTCCTTTAAACCTATGATGCAGTCTTTCTCCAAGAAATACCCGTTCATAGAGGTCCGTATGGAGGAAATTGGGGGTACCGCGGCGTTGCAGCGGTTTCTTCTCGAGCTAAAAGCGGGAACTGTCAAGGATTTCGACACTTCCGAAGCAAGTTCGGAGTTTTATGTCGAGAACGCCGCCCACGCGATGAAACTCGACATCCTGGGCATGGCCGAAAAGGGAGTTCTACGCATCAATCCAAAGATGGTAGACCCTGAATACCGCAACGTTGTTTCTGTGGCCACCACCATCTGCTCGATTGCCTATAACAAAACCCGGCTTGCGGAGCCTGCGGTTCCTGACAAGTGGGAGGACTTTCTTAAACCTGAATTCAAGGGGCGAAAATTTATCTCGGATATCCGGCCCCAATGCCTTGCTTCGTTGGTGCCGGGAATGGGCGAAGAGTGGGTGCTAAAATATGCGCGTCAGATCAAGGAGCAGCAGCCTGTCTGGGTCCGCGGCAACCAGCGGGCGATGAGTGCTCTAACAAGCGGAGAGCAGGCGATTCACCAAATGACTTTCTATCAAAGCTGCGTCGAAGCGGCCAGAAAAGACCCCAACAAGTCTATGGTGTGCAAGATCCTGGAGCCGGCACCGGTGTTGTTGCGTGAAAACCAATTTATTCTTAAGAGCGCTTCTCATCCCCATGCCGCGCTGCTTTTCATTGAGCATATGGCCAGCCCCGAAGGTCAAAAAGTGATCGACGAGTACGAGCCGATCAAATCCAGCATCTATGCCGATGGAGAAGTTGCCAGGGTTGCCAAGGGAAAAACGCTCTCCGTCAATGACCACCGGACTTTCCAAAATACGCCCAGATGGATGAAGATGATTGTAGAAGCGTATGGTTTCCCGCGCGCAGAGAAGTGACCAAGTCGTTTAGCTGGCTGGTTTAAGCGATGAAGGCGAGAAAACTTCTAGATTAGAAAGTCCGCATGAATTCGGACAAGGGAGGTGCGCCATGAAGTTTGGTTCGATCGCTTCCTTGGTTTTCGTCCTCGCCCACGCGGCCGATTTCTTCACTCCGACAGCAAACGCGGCTTCCGGCGGTTCCGGCGTGCTCGAAGTCAAGAAAGCCGCCGAAGCCAAAGGCTATGTTTTCATTACCAGCCGCGACGAAATTTTGGCTAAGGCCAAAAAAGAGGGCAGGGTCCGCGTGCTCTCGTCCTTGGATCCGGATTCGTTCAAGCCGATGATGGAATCGTTCAAAAAGAAGTATCCGTTTCTGGACATCCGCATCGATGATCTAACCGGCACCGAAGGCTACCAGCGCTTCCTGTTAGAGTTGAAAGCAGGCACTGTGAAGGACTTTGATACCGCCGAGGCGGGTTCGGATTTTTACAATCAGTCCGCCGCCCACTCTCGGAAATTCGACATCTTGGGTATGACCGAGCAAGGGGTGCTTACGATCAATCCCAAGATGGTGGACCCAAACTATCGCAACCTTGTCTCCGTGGCGACGACGGTCTGCGCTATTGCCTATAATAAGGACAAGCTTTCACCCGAAAGGGTCCCTCGCAAATGGGAGGATTTTCTCAAGCCTGAGTTCAAGGGGCGAAAGTTCGTTGTGGATATCCGTCCTCAGTGCATGGCGAGTATGGTTGCCGGCATGGGCGAAGAGTGGGTGTTGAACTACGCGCGCAAGCTAAAGGAGCAGGAGCCTGTCTGGGTGCGTGGGAACGCCCGCGTGATGACGGCCATTGCCATCGGCGACCAGACGGTCCATCAGATGACTTTCTGGAATAGCTGTATGCGAGAGGCGCGCAAGAATCCTAGTAAGTCTCTAGAATGCAAAATTATTGAGCCGGTCCCGGTGTACATGCGCGAAACCCAGTATGTCATAGAGAGCGCCCCTCACCCCTACGCAGCTCTCCTGCTAATCGAGCACATGGCCAGCCCGGAAGGGCAAAAAGTGATCGACGAGTACGAACCCATCAAATCCAGCATCTATGGCGATGGAGAAGTTGCCAAGCTCGTGAAAGGCAAGGATCTCATCGTGAACGACTACAAGACTTTTCAAAATACGCCCAAATGGATGAAGATGGTGGTGGAAGCCTACGGCTTCCCCCGAGCGGAAAAGTTGAAGTAAGCCTATTCCATCTCATTCGTTCCTGACTGAAAAAATATTGGAATGCTTCGACGGCGCTCAGCATGAACGGAAATTCCTCCTGATTTGTTTACTCTTCCGTTCGCCCTGAGCCCGTCGAAGGGCTCCGTAAGAGCCAAGTCGGGAGACCGGTAAGATCGAACGGACAATATAAAGGTTGGCAAAGTAAAACCGCGACACGCGGTCAAGGCAATTTCTCAGAGTATTCCGGCGCAACCTCCAATTGCTCAATCCCGCCTAACCCCAAATCACTACACAGACTGGGCATAGAGCTGAACAGCAGCACTGGATTTTCCACGTCGGTATTAAAATGCTGGTGTTCTGTCATGGGGGGAATATTAATCAGGTCCCCTTTTTCCCAATTCCACCGCTCGCCGTCATGGATATCATATCCCCGCCCGCTTAGAACGAAGATTTGTTCCTCAGCCATATGGAGATGCTTCCCCGAGCGGCTACCCACGGGAATTTCCTGCATGTAGAGCCATTGCCGCCGCGCTGCGCAGGAGATTTCCGGGTGGACAAACCACTTTAGCCGGCCGTGCTGAGTCCACTCCCACGGCTGCTCCCGGTAGAGGATCGCATGGGTGACTTTTCTGCAGAACTCGACTTCGTCGTGTAACAACTTCACGTATCGATCATAGGTGTTCTCCAGTGGCGCTTCCCAAGGACCCAGCCGCCTGCGCGCCTGGAAGGCCGCCTCAACGTTTGGCTCCGCGCCCAGATACACTTCGATATCCTTGGTGATGCCCAGGACGCCTTTCTTGATTCGATAGCCGACCAACTCGCCCTTTTCACCGTACATGGGTTCCGTCCCGTCGGGGAAAGTGGGCTTCTCGCCAAACTTGATTTGCTCCCGGTGCATCAAGCCCAAAGCATCGGTCGTGCGCGCCTGGGGAACATAGATCCGGCAGCCTATGTCACGATCGCCCCCGTGCTGATGAACCGTGTAGGGT
>JBOHVR010000658.1:0-5073 GCA_050735755.1 Binatia bacterium | reverse complement strand
CGGCTGGGATGCTGCGGGGAACAGGCCGTGCTTGGTAAGAAATTCGATCATGAAGCGATCGAATAGCCAGAGCTGCTCTATCTGACAGGCATGGCCGGCGCCCGGCAAAACCCTCAACTCGCAATTGGGTATGCGCGCCTTGAGCGCGAAGGTATAAACGAGCGACGCGTCGGCCTTGGAGGCATGAACTACCGTATGCTCTATTTCTACCATGAGTTGCTCGGAAGAAATCTAAGCGGGGCACATCTACATGTGGTCTATCGAGTCTTGCCGAATCATCGACTAAGGGTTTTTCATATGAACGGCATGACCGAACCTCAGAAGAAACGTTATTGGAGGTATCGGAAATGAAAAAGACAAAGCGAACAGTCCCTCGGCTGCGCACTAAGGCAACGGATGAAGAGATTATCCGCTGGATGAAATCCCACGATGTTTTTGCTCGGCTCGACGCGGGTGTCTCTGAAATAGTAGAGGATCACAGCGATTTAGACCAAGTTCTTCGGGAAGCGATTTTCCAGGACAATACCGCCCAGCTCAATATGCGCCTGCCACCGGCTATGAAGGCTGTGCTCAGTAAGCTTGCCCGCCAGCGCACGACAGACGCGACGACTCTTGCTCGCATATGGCTAGCGGAACGGCTGGAACAGGAACTAAAGGCGGGCTGAACAGGCGGCGTCCGGCGCCGCTCGAAGTAGCTCGAAAGGCGGCCACGTTCCTTTAGGCGCCTCTGGCCCGGGCGAGGTTCCGTTCCAGCCTCTTGTCTCCTGCCGACCCATCGCAGCTACAAAGCAGCCCCAGCGGCACTAGAGCTGACCTAATCAGTTGCTTCATCGACTCAGCTTCTCGATCCAGGTGATAGTTGCGGATTTGCGCAATTGAGCAAGCGTGACAAGATCCATGCGGTTTAGGGAGATCAATATAACAGTGACGATGATGCTGTGCTGGAGATGAGCGGAGGGTCAACACGCTAAGCATCAGGTGCGGAGGATTACCGGGGCTTGAAGATCGAGGCGTGCGCCTATAGATTGCCGGCGTGGCGAATAACATGGAACACGATGTGGACGTGCGCGATGTCGAGTATCAACACCAGGCGGGCAAGCCCTGGCTGGTTCGCATCTATCAGCCCAAAGGGACAGGACCATTTCCGACCATCGTTGACGTGCACGGCGGCGCCTGGCACAACGGCGATCGAACCACTAATGGCAGCATCGACCGGGCGCTGTCGGCCAAGGGCATCGTGGTGGCCGCTGTCGATTTTCGGCAACCGCCGGAGGCGGGGTATCCCGCCTCTGTCCGCGACGTGAATCTGGCCATTCGTTGGCTCAAGCTACACGCGGTCGACTTCAACGGAACGACCGCCGTAGGAGCGTTCGGGAATTCCAGCGGTGGCCATCTGGTCATGCTCAATTCGCTCCGACCGCGGGACGAAAGTTATTCGGCGCTCCCGCTGCCCAATCATCCTGAGATCAACGCCAACCTCGCCTATACGATCCCTGCCTGGCCAGTCATAGACCCGCTGTTTCGTTTCCACTTCGCCAAGGAAAACAACCGTGAAGAGTTCATCACCGCCCACCTGGAGTACTGGCGGACAGAAGAAGCCATGGCCGAGGGGAACCCGCAGACGATCATCGAGCGGGACGCGCAGGTCGATCTGCCGCCCGTACTGATGTTGCTGAAAGCGAACGACCGCAATCATCCGCTGGAAATGCAGGAGCGCTTCATCGCGTCCTATCGCAAACGGGGCGGAGCGATTGAGGTGGACACGTTCGAGGGTTTGCCGGAGCACCGAATGATCCCGTCGCCTGGCCAGCCGGAAACGATGCGCGTGATCGAGACCGTCGCCGCATTCATTCGGCGGCAAACTAAATAGCAATCGACCAGGTCTCTCGATTTTCTCTCTTTTATCGCTGGACCGCTAGCCCATTTGGCCGGTGACCTCTTATTTCGTATCTGCTTTGGAGAAACCATAGGCTTCGACTATTTTACCCTGCCACTCTTAAAGTTTGCTCTGGCCATCCCAGGACGGAAAGCCTTTTCCCCTTATCTGCTCGAGCAGATGGCGTTGCGGCTCGCCCGCAGAGATTTCCTGCACCATGGTGTCACAGGTGCCGCCGGCGCCGTCCAGATTGACGAAAGCCTCTTTTCCGCTCGTTCTCTCCCAGTCGCCCAATTTGAGATCCAGGAGGTTATCGATGATAAATCCTTTGTAAACCGGAAATACGCTCCCACTCCTACCGTATCTCGTACGGGCTTTTAACCGACAACGCCGAGGCTTCCTTGAAATTTCTCATCAGAGGCGGGCTCCTTTTACTTTGCATCTTACTTTGCAAGCCGTTCACTTCTCCTCCCCGTTTACAGCCCCTTAATCGCGTGTAAGCTTCAGTGACCCCGTCGCCTCACTCCTCTCCCAGCCGTGAAATTCTCGAGTCCGAAGTTCCGAATCTCGAGATCCGTAGGCTGTCGCGTGATCCGCGTGGCCGCGAGCGACAGAAGCCGATTCGTGGGCGCACACACCTCACATGCATAGATATGCGCGGTGCCGTCTTCGCTCCCGCTCATGAGGTACGCTCCGTCGGGACTGAACGCAATGTCGTAGACTGCGTTGGTATGTGTTCCCAGGACCGCGAGAAGCCTCCCGGTGCTTCCTTCCCAGAGCCGGATAAAATAGTCCTGACTAGCCGTCGCAATGAATCGCTCGTCGGGGCTCCAGACGGCTTTGTATAGGTGCTGGGTATGGCCGCGCATGACGAACCCCGTTTCGCCACCATTCCGATCAACGCGCCAGATTCTCGCCGTGCCATCACCCCCCGCCGTTAGCAGCCTGTTTCCGCTCGCATTGAAACGAATATCGCTGATGCTTCCTGCATGCCCATGCAGTTCTGCGACCAGCTTTCTGGTTCTGACCTCCCAGATTTTCGCGATGCCGTCATCGCCGGCAGTGGCGGCCAACCGACCATCGGCGCAGAATGACGCTGTTGTTACAGGCTTGCCGTGTTGCCAGGTCGCGGATATGCGGCCTTCCGGCAGTTGCCAGAGGATCGCGGTCCCGTCGAAGCTGGCGGTCAGCACATGCGTTCCGTCAGGACTGAACCACAATCCGCTTAGAGGGTCCTTGTGGCGGTCGAATTGGCGAACGAGCTTGCCGGTGTCAACGTTGTAGATGCGCGCGAGGTTGTCTTCGCCCGCGCTCCCGATCATTTTTCCGTCGGAGCTAAAAGCCAGTCCAGTCACGTTGTCTTTGTGGGTGCCTAATTCTCGAATCTGTTCGCCGCCAATCGCGCGAAAGATGCGAATCGTGCCTTCGTCCGTGCCCGTCGCCAATAATTTTGCATCCGGGCTGAATGCGGCAATCGTTCCGGCGACTTGCGCAACCCGTTCCGCTGTGCGGGGCCGCCAAACCTCCGTCGTCCCCGTGTCGGTCGCGAGCAACGCCAGCTCGCCGTCTCGGCTGAAGGCGACTTGCTGCACAGTGCGAAACCCTTCGACGAGCCCCGTGTGCGACGCGCTTTCCAGCAATTTCACCAAGTGCGGGTCTTGGGCGAGCCGCGGGACGCCCGATTCGGTCAATTCCAGGATGGGATTGGCCATGCCTGTCGACCAGATCCTTGCCGTCCCATCTTTCGACGAGGTCAGGACGCGCCGGTCATCGGCCGCGAACACCGCAGTGTTCACTGGAGCCGTGTGACCGCGAAGCTCGGCAACCAACTCACCGGAACGAGCGACCCAGACGCGAGCCGTTTTATCACTGCTAGCGGTGACGATGAACTTCCCGCTGCGGCTGAAGCTTCCGTAGATGACAGAGTCGGTATGACCGGAGAGAACGGCAACCGGCCGCAGTCTTCTGGAATCCCACACGCGGGCGGTGCGGTCTGTGCCGGTTGTAACGAACAGCGACCCGTCCGGACTGAATGCAACGGAATGGATCGATCCCGGCTGCGCCATCAGCGTGTCGACCAGACGGCGCTCCGCAAGCTCCCAGACCCGGACGCCCGTGTTGTCGACTCCAGCAACAACCAACATCTTTAGATCTGGGCTGAACGCCGCGGAATAACCGGGCGACGAGAGTATGTGACGTCCCGTCGGAACTTCCCAGATATCTGTGCGATTGTAGATCCGGTTTGTGACTAACATCTGACTATCGGAGCTGAAACTCACTTTTGTGAGGATGTCGCCGTCTTTAAGAACCTCCCCAACAGCTTCTCCCGTTGCCGCCCGGTAAAGCCGCGCCGCCTTGTCGCGGCCGGCTGTTGCGATCCACTGGCAATCTGGGCTGAAAGCCAAGTCGTCGATAATCGCGGACTGCTGCGGCAGGGACAGCAGTTCCTTACCGTTGACCAAAGACCACACGGTTGTCCGTGAGTTACTGGCCGTCGCAATCTTTTGACCGCACACCGCGGCGCGATGTCCCGGGAATCTATGCTTCACCTCGCCAGTGCTTGACGCCCAGACAAGGACCTGGCCGTCAAAGCTCACGGAGATGGCGTCCTCCCCATTGAAGATCGCCTTCGTGACTTCTCGGGTGTGTAACCGCTGCGCCCGTCTGAGATTGGACTTCAGGAGGGCCTCACGGAGCGCATCTTCCGCCTGTTCCGTCGATGCTTCCTCGACGGCCGCCTTCGCGAGAATCAGGCTCAACTCCGGATCTACCGTCAGTTCGGTGCGGGCGCTTGCGGCCAGTTCGCGGGACCTGGCGATGTTCCGCTGGGTCACCGCGATGACCGCGGCGACGAGCGCCGCGATCGTCAGGAGGACAAGCGCTGAGGCCGCGCCCCACGCGATACGGCGTGTTCTGCGGTGCTCGCGGACGTCCTCGCCGTCGAGTTCCTCTTTAGGTTTTGCGTGAAGAGTCGCCGCAAGGTCGAGTATTGCGGCGCGAAACCGAGTGTTTCTGAGGGAAAGATGGTCTTCGTTCCTGGCCCACCGAACGTCGACATAAAGCGGTTCCTCGTGGAGTCTCCCGAACAACACGCCGGGCAAAGCGGTCGTCGTTCGGCGGTCGAAATCGCTGATTTGCGAATCCCAGAGAACCTCACCGCCGGTCAGCACGATCAGCATCGTGGTCGTGTTCCGGTT
>JBOHVR010000657.1:0-3615 GCA_050735755.1 Binatia bacterium | reverse complement strand
CCCCTACACTGATAACTTCTTTGCCACTCTCAACTCGGCGGTCTTCACCGACGGGTCGTTCTGCTACATTCCGAAAGGCGTGCGTTGCCCTATGGAATTATCAACCTATTTTCGCATCAACGCCGCTGACACGGGTCAATTTGAGCGCACACTGATCGTTGCCGACGAGAGCAGTTACGTCAGCTATCTCGAGGGGTGCACGGCTCCCAGGCGGGACACGAACCAGCTCCATGCGGCCGTCGTGGAGCTAGTCGCGCTTGATAATGCGCAGATCAAGTATTCGACGGTGCAAAACTGGTATCCCGGCGACAAAGAGGGAAAGGGAGGAATCTACAACTTCGTCACGAAACGAGGAAAGTGTCTGGGCCAGAACTCGAAAATATCGTGGACGCAGGTAGAGACCGGTTCGGCTATCACCTGGAAGTATCCGAGTTGTATTCTGCAAGGAGACGGTACAACGGGAGAATTCTACTCCGTAGCGGTGACCAATCATTATCAGCAAGCGGATACCGGGACCAAGATGATCCATATCGGCAAGAACACCAAGAGCACAATCATCTCAAAGGGCATCTCGGCGGGCCGGGGGCAAAACTCCTATCGGGGTTTAGTCAGGATCATGAAGGGAGCTACGGGCGCCCGGAATTACTCCCAATGCGACTCTCTGTTGCTCGGGGAGAAGTGTGGGGCGCACACGTTTCCCTATCTTGAGGTTATGAATAGCGACTCTCAGGTCGAGCACGAGGCTTCCACTTCCAAGATCGGCGAGGATCAACTTTTTTATTGCCGCCAGCGCGGGATTTCAGCCGAGGATGCGGTGACCATGATCGTGAGCGGTTTCTGTCGGCAGGTTTTCCGCGAGTTGCCGATGGAGTTCGCCGTGGAAGCGCAGAAGCTTCTAGGTGTTAGCTTGGAAGGAAGTGTCGGCTAGCTCAGAACACACGGGAGATAAATGATTGCCAATGCTGGAAATCAAGAACTTACATGTCAAAGTTAATGAGAACGAGATCCTAAAGGGAATCGACCTTTCCGTAAAGACGGGCGAAGTGCATGCCGTGATGGGACCCAATGGTTCAGGAAAGAGCACCTTGGCCCATGTGCTGGCCGGGCGGGAAACCTATGCAGTGACGGCGGGCGAAGTTCTTTACCAAGGAAAAAATCTGCTCGACATGGCGCCGGAGGAACGCGCGCGCGAAGGGATTTTTTTATCCTTTCAGTATCCCGTGGAGATCCCGGGGGTCAGCACCACCTATTTTCTCAAGGCGGCCGTGAACGCCATCCGCAGGCATCGTGGCTCAGAAGAATTGGACGCGATGGAGTTCTTATCCTTGGTGAAAGAACGGATGAAGCTTGTGGAGATGGATCAGGCTCTGCTCAATCGGCCGATCAACGAGGGGTTCTCCGGAGGCGAGAAAAAACGCAACGAGATCTTTCAGATGGCGATGCTGGAGCCTAAGTTGGCCATCCTGGACGAGACCGATTCCGGCCTGGACATTGACGCTTTGAGGATCATCGCACAAGGAGTCGACGCTTTACGCCGCGCGGATCGCGCGATGATTTTGATTACCCATTACCAGCGTCTGTTGAATTATATCGTGCCGGATTTCGTCCATGTCCTCTTTGACGGCCGCATTGTTAAATCGGGGGGCAAAGAGCTCGCCCTTGAACTCGAACAGAAGGGCTACGCCTGGATCGAAGGGCAAGTCGACAGCGGCCAGCGCGCAGGCGTCTAACCTAGCAGGATTCCGGCAAGCATCATGGAAGTCCTAAGAAATGTCCCGCAGGGCGCAAATTTTTTTACCTCGGAGTTGGCGCGCTTCCGTGCGGGACAATCAGACAACGGGCAAGCCTGGACCGGCGCATTACGGGAAGCCGCGTTTTCCCGTTTCTCGGAATTGGGTGCGCCTACGACCAAGGAGGAAGACTGGAAGTACACCAACGTGTCCTCGATCGCGCGGATTCCATTTCGACCGGCCCCATTAGAGACTTTGGGTGTCGGCGGCGATCAGCTCGCGCGTTCAGGACTGGCCTGGTTGGCGGAAAACCGGCTGGTCTGTGTCAACGGTCATTTTTCTCCCGAGCTGTCTTTCCTGGAAAAGCTTCCCGGCGAAGTCAAGGTGGGCAGTCTAAAATCAGCCCTAGGTCACGAACGCGAGATCGTGGAAGCCCACTTGGGGAGGCATGCGAGCTATCAAAAGCACTCTTTCGTGGCGCTCAACACGGCTTTTATGCAGGACGGCGTGTTCGTTTATGTTCCCAAAGGAACGGTTATTGCCAAGCCGATTCACCTGCTTTTTATCGCAACCCGGACCACCGACCCGATCGTTGCGTACCCCAGGAATCTTATCGTGTTGGAGGAGAACAGTCAGGCGACGATCCTCGAGAGCTACTCGGCTCTGGAGGAGCAGGTTTACTTTACGAATGGAGTGACAGAGATTGTTTTGGGTGACCATGCGGTATTGGACCACACCAAACTCGAACGCGAGAGCCAGAACGCGTTTCACATCGCCAGCCTCCAAGTCCATCAATCAAGAAATGCAACGCTTTTTTCGCACCTCGTCTCCACCGGAGGTTCGCTCGTGCGGAACGAGGTCAATACCGTGCTCGATGGGGAGGGTGGGGAATGCATTTTAGACGGGTTGTTTATTGTCGGCGGAAGGCAGCACGTGGATAATCGGACGCGAATCGACCATGTCCAGTCGCATTGCAGTAGCCGCGAGTTGTACAAGGGGGTCATCGGTGGATCGGCTCATGGGGTCTTTAACGGGAAGATTTACGTCCATCCGAGCGCGGCGAAAACAGACGCTCGCCAAACGAATAACAACTTGCTGTTATCCAAGAGCGCAGCGATCGACACCAAACCCCAGCTGGAGATCTACAATAACGACGTCAAATGCACCCATGGCTCGACGATCGGCCAAATTGATGCTTCCGCGCTTTTTTATTTGCGCACGCGGGGCTTGGCGGAGAACGACGCACGGCGATTGCTAACTTACGCCTTTGCCAGCGAGGTGATTGGGAGGGTCAAGATGGAACGTGTCCGCTTGCAACTCGAAAACTGGCTGCTGGCGCGCTTTCAAGGGAACAGCCCTGCGGGGGACACGGAATGAAAAGCCCAGTGCAGAAACGATCGCGCCGGAATCAAGAGGCTGTAGGGTCCCGATTCAACGTCGAGCGGATCAGGGAAGAATTTCCGATTCTAAGCCAGTTCGTGCGGGAGAAGCCGCTCGTGTACCTCGACAATGCGGCGACGACGCAGAAGCCCCGGGCAGTCATCGATAGAATAACGCGCTACTATGAGGCGGAGAATGCCAACATTCACCGCGGCGTTCACTTTCTCAGAGAGGTGGCGACCCAGCATTACGAGGAGGCGCGCCGGAGAATTCAACACTTTATCAACGGCGCGGAGCCGAGCGAAGTCATTTTCGTGCGCGGCACGACCGAAGGAATCAATCTGGTGGCGCAAAGTTACGGCAGAGCCAATCTGAAAGCGGGAGATGAGGTGCTCATCACGGAAATGGAGCATCACTCCAATATCGTGCCGTGGCAGATTCTGTGCGATCAAGCGGGCGCGAAGCTTCAAGTCGTCCCGATCAACGATGACGGGGAGCTCTTGTT
>JBOHVR010000656.1:0-3223 GCA_050735755.1 Binatia bacterium | reverse complement strand
GGATGTGTGGGCCCCCGAAAGTGCCGAAAGCATCCGTTTTGGCGAGAGAGAGATACGGATTTCCGGGGTCCAAAGGAACGCCCATACCGAGCAAGATCAGGCAGGCGTTGAGATAGGCTTCGTAGAGCGCGTCGAAATGCACATAAGCCGCGAGGTCACGTCCATTGCGAATATAACGCGGCGTCGGATCGAACGCGTCGGCCAGCAGCGGTTGAAGACCATTCTGAATGTCCAACCAGGAGACCGGGTCTGTCATGTAATCGACGGCGGGCGAGACAGTCTGTTGCCTCTGAGTTATCGTGAGCGTCCCATAGGGAATTTCATGGAGAAGGAATTGAGAGATATAAGGACCACTAAGAGCGCCGGGAGTGCTGCCGCGAAAAACTGTGGCGGGGGTGACAAAACCGGATTCCTTGGGCGCGCGGAAGTGGGAGAAGCTCGACAGGTCTGCGCAGGCGTCGGCGACGAGTGGGCCGGTATCATATTCGGTAAAGTTTATGTCTCTGGCCAGTGCCATCCAATACAGCTCAGCCATCTCACCTGAGTTTTCCGGCCCATCGATCCGGGGCGCCGGGCGAATTGCCAAGTGATGAGAATCCGGCCCCTCAAGATCAAAGCATTTTCCTGCTTGGGGATTGCTTAGGGGTCGAACACCGCCGAGGAGAATGCGTTCCAAAGCCGCATCGTCCCCGGCTGATAGTGCCTTCACCAAAGCTTGGTAGACTTCAGGATCAACTTCTCCGAGATGGTTGTGCGGCAGTCCCTTTGAAAAGTTCGCCAGGTACGGGTAGTCCCTCTCTTCTCCGTTGTCGGGATGGGCGGGAAGGGGAAGGTTTTTTTCATCGATCGCTGCTTGATGGCGAATTTGATAAGCCTCATTGCGGCGTTTTTGAGAGTTGAACGGCTCAAGAGCAGCTTCGGACTTGGCACCCTTCAAGCGCACGAGCGGCAATAATCCAGGACTGCTCATCTCCAGGGCGAGCGCGGAAGCCCCGCCCATTCCCGCAAGGAAAGCCCGCCTCGTGCATGCGGTGGAGGGTCGCTCCTTTTCTGCCTTTGTTGTTCCGTCCTGTTCTTTGTTGCCCCTATCCTGCCGGTTCTTTTTCTTGCTCTTCATTCTGCTCCTCGCCAATCGATGGAGCGCGCTTAAGGCAGCTCTTGTATTGACTGTTTCCAACCTGGAAGTTTTTACAAATTTGAAAGAACAGGACTATGCCACAAAACGCCGATACTCTTCAAATTCAAGGCAGAGATTGAAACTCGGCGCACCGACTGGCAAACGAACCGATTTACATGCGAACTGAGCTGAGGGGAATTGCCATTTAGAGCGGAAAAAAGCGCCGCCAATTCGGTCAATGGTCTGAGAGCGTGACAAGAATCGTTCGGTTTCGAACCAGGACGACCGAGAATTTTGATGTCGGTGGTCAGCTTGAGATTCTCTGTCTCATGCACTCACTCCGTACAATCTCTTCGCGTTCTGGCCGAGCACCGCTTCCTTATCCTTTTGGGAAAGATCTTCGCGGGCCAACACTTCATTGATCTCGCGGCGGCATGATTCGGCGTTGAAGCTTTCGTGCGGAAAGTCGCTGGCAAAAAGAAAAGGCTCCCGTCCGGCCCTCTGCACCGCGTAGCCGAGCCCCTTGTCGTCACAATCAAAGCCGACGAAAATTCTTCTTTCCTGGATAAGCGACCTGAAGTGCTCGCTCTCCTTGCGACCCGATGCCGGATTCACCAGAAAATTTCCCTCGAGATCAACCTGCGGATGACTTTCATAGGACCGGTCGATTCTGTCCATAAAAAACGGTACCCAGGTTGCCCCGCCTTCAAGAAAAGCCACTCGAAGCGCGGGAAAGCGCTCAAAGATTCCATGCGACAGCAGGGCCGCGGCCTGCACCATGATCCCGAAAGGATGGCCCAAAGCGTGCGCGGGGTAGTAGACGCTGAAGGTATCCATGCCGAAGTGTTGATGGCTGCCGCCGTGCACGGCCAGCGCGCACCCCAGCTTCTCGGCCTCTTCATAGATGGGCCAGTACAGCCTTGAGCCCAGATGATCCTTCATGCCTTCTCCGTTGGAAGGCAACATGGCGGCGCACATGCCGAGTTCCTTCACGGACCTATGCAGTTCGGTCACGGCGCTTTCGACATCCTGGAGCGGAATTAAAGCCCCTCCCTTAATTCTCGGCGTTACTTTGCAGAACCGCTCATACAGCCAATTATTGTAGGCGCGGCACGCCGCAACCGCCCAGTCCAAAGAAACGATCCTTCCGACCGCCAAGCCGATACTGGGATAAACAACCGTCCACGCAATCCCGGTCTGATCCATGAAATCGAGCCACTCCTTCGAGGTAATCCTCCCCGAGGAGCGCCAATCGCCCTTAAGATAGAAATTGTGAAGGTGGTCGAAAGGCGGAAAAAGCGGCCCTTTTTGACCTCCCTTGGGCATGTAGCTAAGAATCTCATCCAAAAAAGGCCTTTCGTTAACGTGACCGTCGGCATCGATAATTTCCATCAAACTTTTCCTCCTCAGTCTGGCTCCTGCTCTGCCGTCCCGACCATATGCGCAGCAAAAGCCGCAGGCAACCGGGTATTGACGTTGAATGATCAGAGCGACGCGCAATCCAAAAGCCACTCGCACAGACGACGCCCGCCACCAGGATTAAGTCATAGGAGAATTCAGTTCAATCCGAGGGTTCAGTAATGTCCGGTTGATTGCGCTGTCGTAGGCTGAAAGTGCTTGAATGAACTTTGGAATATTTAATTTTTCGTTGGTGCCGATTTCAATTTGCATTGAAGAATCGTCTCTCGATAAATCAACGGGTTACATTTAGCTTTTCCGAACAACCGGACAGTAGTGTCCGAGGGTGAAAGGTTAACGTCTTGGTGAACCGGGGGGCCAGCGACGAAGGTTGATGAAGCAGGGCGCTTGTGGCCCGTCCGTTCCACCTGGAGTTAGAGCGCGTACCCATCATCAGGACTCGACTTTCCGGAAATGATGTCAATCACGCGCTGCACCTCCTCGAATTCGGACTGCCCTATGTCAAAGGTCACTTCGATTCTGTTGTTCCGATCTCTCGCAATTTCAAGAAGGAGGCGAGATGGACTGAGCTCAATCGAACGTAAGCGAAAATGCCCAATGTATCCTTCAACATGGGTTTCAACGTAGCATCGCCCACCGTCTGGGTCTTCGAATTGGCGCTGAATCAGTAAATAAGGGCTGTCGGGG
>JBOHVR010000655.1:0-4114 GCA_050735755.1 Binatia bacterium | reverse complement strand
AAGGGAAAAAATAGATTTTGCGCGAACGCGCAAAAGAAGAAAAGTATTTCTTCGTGAACTTCGTGCGCTTCGTGGTGCGAACATTTTTCCTCAAGTGCCACCTGCATTATAAATAACCGGCCAAAGTTTGCGCAGGCCGCGGAAACTTTCAAGCATAGTAATACACGCAGAGACTTAACAGCATAGCGCGGAGCGCATAGGGCAAGGGGCGGAGGGAACACCATGCTCTTTGCGCCATGCTCTTTGCGACTGCTCTGCGTCCTCCTAGCCTCTGCGGTGAAGCATTTCGTAGTTAGAGCTGCTCGAATACCGTGGCGATTCCCATCCCCCCGCCGATGCACATCGTTACGATGCCGAATTGCGCTTGCCGTCGCTTCATTTCATATAAGAGTTTGGTCGCCAGGATCGCGCCGGTCGCTCCGGTGGGATGGCCATGCGCGATGGCTCCGCCGTTGACATTCAGCCGATCCTGATCGAGATCAAGCTCCCTTACTACGGCGATTACCTGCGCGGCAAAGGCCTCGTTCAGCTCGATGAGTCCAATATCCGAAAGCGAAAGCTTCGCTCGCTGAAGCGCTTTGCGGACGGCGGGAACCGGGCCAATCCCCATAATATTGGGATGCACTCCGACGACGGCGGAAGCGCGCACCCGCGCAAGCACCTCAAGCCCCAGGCCCTTCGCTTTGTCCGATGACGCGACGATCATGGCGCTGGCCGCGTCGCTTCTCTTGCACGTATTGCCCGCGGTAACCGTGCCATTCTTTTTGAACAAAGGCGGCAAACCGGCAAGTTTCTCCAAGGTCGTATCCGGTCGCGGGCACTCATCAGCGCGAAACTGAACTGGAGTCTTGCCGCCGCTCTGAACTTCAACCGGAACGATCTGTTCATCGAATAGGCCAACCTCGGCAGCAGCCGCCTTTTACTGGCTGAGAAGGCCGAACCGATCCTGGTCTTCGCGGCTGATTTTGAACTGTTCAGCTACGTTTTCCGCCGTCATCCCCATCGAAGTGTTAAGACCCAATTCAGGAACGCCGAAGTCGCCGCGAGACTCTGCACCCAGAAAACGCGGAGCTTGGCGCTGAAAGGCCTGAGCCGGCTTTTCCATCAAATAGGGCGCGCGCGTGTAGCTTTCGACGCCGCCGGCGATAAAGAGTTCACCGCAGTCGTTCTCAATGGCTTGAGCCGCGTTGATAATGGCTTGGAGTCCGGAGCCACAGGCGCGGTTGACGGCGAATCCCGGAACTTCGACCGGCAAACCACCCAAGAGGGCGCAGTGTCTTCCCAGGCGCATGGTGGAGAACTGGTTGCCCATAATAACATCTTCGACCTCGGCGGGGTCGATGCCGCTCCGCTCGACGAGCGCGCGCACCACTTTGCCACCGATTTCTTCCGGAACAAAATCTCTTAAAGCGCCAATCTCTTTGGCGATCGCTGTGCGCAAGGGCAGCGCAATAACTGCTTCACTCACGTTATGATACTCCGTTGGGGTAGTAGCGCTATGCGCAATGCGCTTTGCGCCATGCCTTTCATTGCGGCGCCCCGGCGAGGTCCATGGTCTTTGGCGGCTTATCACGGAGCAGCTTCGCTTCGGTCAGCTCCTGAACGTCCTCAAACGTCCAACCGGGAGCGACTTCCGCGAGGGAAAGACCCTGTTCCGTAACCTGAATAACGGCGATATCGGTGAAAATCCTCTTTACGCACCGTTGGGCAGTGAGAGCATAGGCGCATTCTTTGAGGATCTTCGGTTGGCCTTTCTTCGTGCAATGTTCCATCGCTGTCCAGATTTCACGCGCGCCCGCAGCCAAGTCCATGGCGCCGCCAACGTTGCCCAGTTCCTGTTCCGGAATCATCCAATTGGCCAAATCGCCCTTTTGCGACACCTGAAGCCCGCCCATGACCGCCACATCGATGTGGCCGCCGCGCACCATGGCGAAAGATTCGGCCTGCGAGAAGAAGCAACCCCCTGGTCGAAGCGTCACGGGTTCCTTGCCCGCGTTGACGAGGTCCGGGTCTTCTTTGCCTTTGGCAGCGCGAGCTCCCATGCCGAGAATCCCGTTCTCGCTATGGAGGATGACTTCGCGTCCCTCGGGGATGTAGTCAACGACGTGAAGCGGAATGCCAATTCCAAGATTCACGTGCCATCCTTCCTCGAGTGCTTGCGCAACGCGCCAGGCAATTTGCTCGCCGGTCAATCGCGACTTTAATTCTGCGGCTTTCATGTCGCTCTCGTAGAAAGTTTCGGGTTTCGAGGGACGAGTGACGAGTTAAACCCGAAACCAGAAACCCCAAACTCGAAACTTCAATTCACTCCCATTTCCGCTCAACTTTCACTTCTACCACGCGGTTCACGTAGATCCCAGGCGTTACAATCAGCTCCGGGTCCAGCTCGCCCGCATCAACCAGCTCGAAAACCTCGGCGATCGTGACCTTGGCGGCGGCCGCCATCATGGGATTAAAGTTTCTCATTGCCTTGCGATACACGAGATTGCCCATGCGGTCTGCTCGATGGGCTTTCACCAGCGCGAAATCCGCCTTGATGGCGCGCTCAAGAAGATACGCCTGGCCGTTGAAATCCCGGGTTTCTTTACCTTCGGCGATCGCCGTTCCCACGGCTGTGCGGGTATAGAAAGCGGGGATGCCCGCGCCACCGGCGCGAATGCGCTCAGCCAAAGTTCCCTGGGGAACCAATTCGACTTCAAGGGAGCCGGCATGATACTGGTCCCAGAATGTGTCCTGCAGCTTTGCCTGGCGTCTCCCAATCGGGAAAGAGCAAATCACTTTTCTGACTTGCCGGTTTCCGATGAGAAATCCGACGCCATATTCGACCCCTCCCACGTTGTTCGCTACGACCGTGAGATTCTTTGCGCCGTGGTCTCGCAGCGCGCGGATCAGGGCTTCAGGAAGACCGCTCCCGCCGAATCCTCCGATCATGACTGTGGCTCCGTCAAATATATCTTTGACGGCTTCCTGTGAACTCCCGACCGCCTTTTCAATCATCGTGTTGAAGAAAAACTGGAATGTTCAGGTTTCAAACCTGCCTCCTGCGGACCGATCGGCTAAACCGACATTGAGATTGAGGGTGCTTCAGGATTTCGTGTAAAAATCTGGCCAATACTGTTTGAGTGTGCGGGACGGTTTGGTTTACCACGAAGAGTACGAAGCACCCAGCGCGCGGAGCCGCAACCAAGAAGAAAACCCCAGATTCACCACGAAGGACGCGAAGAGCACGAAGAAATACTTTTCTTCTTTTGCGCGTTCGCGCAAAATCAATTTTTTCCCTTCGTGATCTTCGCGTCCTTCGTGGTTGATACTTCTCCACAGGAAACCCAAGAGAGCCAGATTGAAAAATTATTTTCTACCCTAAAGGCGCGCCGCTACCGATCTTGAAGAACCGCCGCGCGTTCCCGCCCATGATGGCGGCCTTCTGGCTTGCGGTAAGTTGCGTGCTCTCAAGCGTTTCCTTGATCTCATGCTGCGCAGCGACCAAATCAACCTCGTGAGGATAGTCGGACGAATAAGCAAAAGGCTCAGGGCCAATGCGGCCAATCAAATACGGCAGGCTTGGGTCGTTGCCTTCGCAGCCCACGAGAATGCTGCCGCGGGTCAAATAGTCCTGAATCGGCCAATCGTGAAAGACGGAGAATTGCTCTCTATTGCGTTCGATGCGGTCCAGCATGAGCACGACCCAAGCGCAACCGCCCTCGAGAAAGGCAACGCGGAGCTTCGGGAAGCGATCAAAAACTCCGTTGTATGTCATGGATACGCAAGCGATGATTAACGCCAGCGGATGGTGCAGAGTCTGAGAACTGCCGGGCGCCATAAAAGTGTCGAGCCCAAGATCCCTGTTTGAGCCGCCGTGCACGCCAAGGACACAGTCGAGATCAACAGCCGCTTCGTAAACAGGCCAATGCCACGGATGACCCAGGTCGGCTCCCATCAGCAGGCCGGTGGCGGGAATCATGGCGCCGGGTAGATCGAGTTCCTTGACGGCGCGGCGGAGTTCTTCAGCGGCAATTTTAGGGTCTTGCATGGGAATGAGAGCCATGGGATGCAATCGGCTGTTAGCGCGGCGGTATCGATCGGCGACGTAATCATTATACGCTCGACACAGAGA
>JBOHVR010000654.1:0-5438 GCA_050735755.1 Binatia bacterium | reverse complement strand
AAACAGGCCAGAGCTGCCGCTCCCAAGCCGGAACCTGAAAAGGTTATTTCTTTGGACGACAAGAGTCGAGAGCTTGATGACGCTTTAGTAAACCATGATGTCGGCGGCCAGAAGATCAACATTGATGAGGGCTCTCTCGCTTTTCCTGTGTCAGGTGAAAAGTCATTTGATGAAGCTGGTGAAGCCAAACGTCGAGCACAGGCCGAAATCGCAAAGGCGAAGCCTAGGTATCGTGAACAAGAGACGGGAGTAATCGGTAAATCGCAAAATGATATTCACTCGCTTGTGAATATCCGGGGATTGCAAGGACACCACAATTTACGTTCGGAAGCTTTCAAAAAAGCCCTGGGTCACCAGGAACAACATAAAGCCGGCATCAGCTCGGTTAAGCAGAAGTTTTCCAAACAAGTTGAACGGATCTACAACGATACAAAGGATGAGGTAAAGCAGGAACTCGACAGTCTGCAGGAATCGGAGACTATCGACGAGACTTTTGAGGAGATACTGAGTGGCGCCGAAACCTACTTCAAGTGGTGGACCAGGAAGAATCTGAAATACATATATCCCGGCTTTCTTGAATATAGCGATTTTACCGATGATTACAAAGTTAGGATCCTCGCAGAATACAAACGACTCCTAGGCGAAAAGTATCGCGATATAGATGAAGCGCTTGAGCGATTGTCGACGAAATCCAAGACTCTTAGCGATATTGCAAAAAGCCTCAGAGGCATAGGCGGAGCTGATATTCAGTTGTACTTTCAGGCACTAAGAACCGTACAGGATCAAGCTTCGTTAGAGTTTTTTGAAACTGCTAAAGGACACTTTATTAGAACTGTAATGGGAGATGTTGAAAAGAAAATTGCCAGAAGAGTTGTCATTGCGGTGAATAGAGCCAGGCGAGCCATAGAAAGGGGCAAAGAGAAAGTCAATGACGTATATAAGGAACTTGATCCGAAAGAGCAGGCGGAGGTCGATGGCGTTTATAACGTGGTTAAGGATCGGTTTGACGAACTGCGGAAATCAGTCGACGAGCGCCAACATGAAATTGTCGGCGATATGGCTCGAACCTACAACAAGAGTGTCGGCAAACTCAAAGCCACATTTGATGAGATCAAGAAAGATGTTCTGACCGGTTGGCTCGAGAGAGCGTGGAACAAACTCAAGGCTGTTGTCAATGCCATCGTAGAGTTTGCGACAAGAATCGCAGAATTATTGGGACGTATTGCCGGGTTGGTCGGGGATATAGTCTCCAGCCCTCGCTATTTCTTCAATAATCTGGTGACCGGCATCGGTCAGGGCTTTTCGACCTTTGTCGATCGAATCGATGAATTTCTTGCCACTGCATTCTTTGACTGGCTTCGCGGTTCGAGCGGTATCGCGATTCAAATCCCCAAAGACTGGGGAGCCAAAGGTATCTTCAGTCTATTTACGCAATTACTTAATCTGAGCACGGAAACCGTTTGGGGACGAATGGAGATCGTTTATGACAAGACTATTGCGAACGCCTTTCGGCGCGGCGAAGTTCTCCTCGATAAAGGTCTGGAAATCTTCGGCATCATTAAAAATGAAGGCTTAGGCGGCCTATGGGACCACATCGTCGAATCGCTGGGGAGTCTGTTGTCAGACACGCTGGACATGATCAAGGAAACGGTTCTTTATGCGGCGATCAAAAAGGTGATTTTTGAAATCGGTAAAATGCTCGTTCCAGGTGGAGGATTCATTGCGATTGCCGAGAAGGTAATCCGGCTAGTGCAGTTTCTCGTGGAAGCTCGAAACAAAATCTTGGATCTCATTGAGTCCTTCGTTCTTTCCATGAAGAACGCGGTCAAAGGTGATATTCCGGGAATTGTAAAACTCATTACCGGAGCTTTAACCAAATTCATAACGGTTGCTCTCGATTTTCTGGTCACCTTCTTTGGCTTGGGGAGCCTCAAAGAAAAGGTCGAGCGATTCATTGAAAGGATGAGGAATCCAATTATCCGCGGCATTGACTGGGTACTGGGCAAATTCAAGCCTCTTGTGATGAAGGGGAAGGAATTATTGGAGAAAGGTAAAGAGAAAGTGATTGAGGCGGGGAAAGCGGTAGTGCAAGTCGGGGTGCCGCAAGATCCGAATGAGCGGCTAAGGCTGGGCAGACAGGCTGCTTTGGCGGCGGTCAATAGATTCGCCGGACGGCACGTGGGCGGTGTCGTCCTTATGCCCTTACTCTCCGGAATAAGAATCAGATATGGCTTTGCCAGGCTCGAAGTCGTATCCCGGCAGGGGAGATGGCACCTCAGCGGAGAAATCAACCCGCGATTTGATGAGGCGACTGAAGCGCTGACTCCGGAAGCGGTTGTGCCATCCGAGAGTCGTCAGACATTGTTGGTCGGCGAAGGGAATTTTACCTTTGCGTTAAGTATTGCTGCCCAAACGCAGATCGGCGGACGTCTTGTAGCTACGGATTATATGGTGAATGAACGAAAAACGCTGGAAAAAACGGCAAAGGAAGAGCGAAGGAACGCAGCGGTGCAGAGTAACCTAGCCCAGTTGGAAAGCATGGGCGTTCAGGTTGTGCGACAGGTTGACGCGATAGATCCGGCAAGTTATCCCTCGGGCGATTTTGACATCATCGTTTTCAATCACCCACTTGTTATAACGAAAGACGAGCAGAACAAAACAATTCGCGGAGGTGAAAAGGCCAATGTGCAGCTGATAGAAGGGTTTCTGGCAGCTGCGAAACAACGGATAAAGGAAGGAGGCAGCATCATTATCATTTCCAGCCGCTTTAGGCTGGAACGGTGGAAACTGGACGAAATGGCCGAGCGACTCCAACTGGAGCAGAAAGTCATGAAGTTTCTGGCTGCAAAATTTCCTGGATACAAGCATGAAAAAACCCTCAAGGGCGAGAGCGCCCAAACTGTTGAGAGTAAGGACCAATTTGCTATCGTCTTTACAGTCAAGGCAAACACCCAAGCATAGCCGACATGATCACATTATCCTCAGCCATAGAAAAACTCAGCGCGGTTGCGAAGATCGTGCCCGAATATGAGAACCCCAATGTTTTTTCCGAAGAGTATGAAGATTTGCTCAAATCTTATCCGCGACTCAAGGATTACTCCGACTATCTGGAGTTTCTCCGACGTACGGGAGGGTCTCACATCTATAATGAGGATTTTTCGCTCGGAATATATGGTTTTGGAGGTTACGTGGTGGCTTCCTTTGATGAAGGCGTGTTCCTGGATGCCGCTCGTTATTTTCAGTTCGGCGAAGTTTTGTATACCCAACGGCCTGAGCCGATATACTTTTTTGCGTTCGACCTCCAGTCCGAGCAGGATCGGGTTTACAGCTCACCCAACGCACGGTCGGAATACACGTTTTGCAGTTCTTCTTTCGTCGAATTACTGCTCGAATTCGCGAACGGGAAATATCCAGCCTCTTAAGAGCTGAGCGATGGAAGATTCAATGGTCACCGGTCTGCTCGTTGTGAAGAAGTTCCTGACCGTACAGGCGCAAGATGAGCTTACGGCCTCTATCGATGCGGGCTGTTGGAGCACCGAGTTGGAACGTCGAGTTCAGCATTTCGGTTACCGGTACGATTACAAGGCTCGCCGCGTCTCTTCCTTGATGAAAGCCATGCCTCTGCCGGAATGGGGGAGAAGTCTAGTGGAGCGAATATTAGCCGCGAATATCGCAAGCCAAAACTTCGATCAGCTCATCGTCAATGAATATTTGCCTGGTCAGGGAATTGCACCGCACATCGATTGTATCCCGTGCTTCGATAATGAGATCGTATCCATCTCGTTGGGTTCGTCGTGTGTGATGACATTTTCCAATCCAAGGCCAGAACAGAAATTCGACATTTTGCTCGAGGCCGGGGATTTATTGCTAATACGAGACAAGGCTCGCTACGAATGGCGTCATCAGATCAACCCCAGAAAGAGAGATCGGTGGCAAGGCCGGATAGTTGAAAGAGAACGAAGGATATCGTTGACTTTCCGAAAAATCCTGCAGCTGTAAGAAACACGGTATCCACGCCTGCCACCAGCGAAATCCAACAAACAAAGGTCGGAAATCCTTTTCCGACCTTGCCATGCTTACCAGACCGTAGATAGCCTCGCCAGTCAAACAGTTCCTTCGTTTGCAGGGATCCAGCCCCAGCTCACGTTCACCTGGCGCAGTGTACGCCAGCCTCTCCGAATTGATCAATATAGACCCGTTTGATTACGACAAACACGGGGTTGCAAGCGGTGCTGGACACGCTGTCAACGCCCGAAGATTCAGTGAGCCAGCGATTCTCTTTGTAGCGGTGTTAGTGCCTGGACGACGCCGATCAGGCTGTTGCGGGTGACCGGCTAGGTCAGCGCTTGCTCGCTAAGGCCCTCAGCCCCGGCGAGCCGCTTGGGTTTCTCGTGGCGGCCATTGCCAGCACTTCACCCGCGTGTCATGCGTTTCGACCGCAAGAGCGCCGACGTAGCCGGGCGCCGGATTCAGCTCAGTCAGGGACCAAGTTGGATCGGCATTTCTCAATGCGAGCGTGTTGCCAGTTTGTGCGATGGCAATTTCATCGAGCGCGGAACCGAGCCCCGTGCCTTTGGCTTTGACCAAGGCCTCTTTGCAAGTCCAGCACCTGAAAAACGCTTCCCGCCGCAGAGGCAGCGGAAGAGAATCCAGCGTCGCGCTTTCGGCCGGCGGGAAAAATTGTCGTACAATCTCATCGAAGGCGAAGTTTTCGTCAACGTATTCGACGTCGATCCCGATCTCCCCGCTTCGCGATACGGCGAACAGAGCGACTTCGCGCGAGCGCGACATATTGAACTGCACGAGGCCTTTTTGAGGGATCGGCCCGAGTTCCGGTTTGCCATTGGCACCGGCCGCAAGCTTTAAGTCCCGCGGATCTACACGCAAGTAAAATGACAGTATGTGCCGCAACACCCCATGACTGATCACGTAGCGGACTTGGTCCTGTGAAAACTTGAAGCGCAGCGCGCGGGCGCGTTCTTCTGATGAGAGTTGCGCTTCGAGAAAACGAACGTCCGGTCCATGGCCGTCCAGGGGCGTGCACCAAACATGGACCTCTCCGTCTGCCAACAGCACAGGCCCTGAGGCGGAAGGCCACTGACAAGTCGATTCCCTTGAATCGCTCACTCTGCCTGCGGCCCTTCCAAGCATTTTCTTAACTCACCGGCTGCCGCCCGCACGTGCGCGCGGATGTAGGTCCAGTGATCCCCGGGGAGCATGTGAATATCCAATCCCCCTAACGCGAGTTTGCTCCAGCCTAGAGTCGGATCGCGCCGATACAGCTCTTCATTAACGAGCATGGTCACACGGCCGTGATATGGCCTCGGTCGATAATAGCGGAGGGCGTCGACATAGCCTTTCTGAATCTTTCGTGCTTCCCGAGTCGCCTTGTCTTCGGCATTTGGGACAGGAGGTCGCGCCGGATCAAAAATATGGGC
>JBOHVR010000653.1:0-2998 GCA_050735755.1 Binatia bacterium | reverse complement strand
GCGTATCACCGAATGGCAACCTCTTCCCCTCGCTACGCTTTCCGCTATCGATTTCAAGATCGCGGTTTTGGTCGTTTTGTGGGTCGTTATCAGGAAGCGCTTGTGGGGCCGCTGGGAAGCGATCCTGGCGCTTTTGGCGGCGGTCTTTGCGGTCTGGCACCAGAGGCACACGCCGCTTTTTGGCATTGCGGCGAGTCCGTTGCTGGCTTTGGGGATTGAGACCGTCGGGGTGTGGTTGAAAAAGAATGCTTCAACCCTGACTGCGGTAATGCTGAAAAACCTGCGCTTGGGAGTTTATGCCCTGGTCGGTCTCCAGCTGTTTTGGGTTGCGCAGGTGCATTGGCAACACGGCTTCCGTATCGTCGTCAGCCCGTTCGAGTTTCCTACACAGGCTGCGGATTTTCTGGCGCGCAATCAAATTACCGGGAACCTGGCCGTGCCCTTTGATTGGGGTGAATACTTTATCTGGAAGCTCTATCCCGCAAGTCGGGTCTCTATAGATGGGCGCTACACGACGGCTTATCCGCTCGAAGTCATTCGGGATAACTGGGCGTGGATGGAAGGAGACGATGGCTGGAGAAGACTTGTGGAGCGTTACCCAAGTGAAATCGCAATCACGAACCGCCACCATCCGGTTACCAGCCTTTTGCGGTCGGACCCGGAATGGGTTTACATCTACTCCGACCCGGTTGCCTTCGTCTTTGTCCGAAAGGTGCCTGCGCAGGAAGCTTTGTTAACAAAATTCAGAGAAAGGAAACTTGTTGCGCCGCAGCCGCCGCCGCTTTACTTCCCCGGATAATTCTACTCGCGCTTCGCCGCCGCTTTTTCTTCCTTAATAAAGTCGGCAATGAGCCGCGGCACCGCGCCGCAGCTGATACATCGGGGCGATTGGGGTTTGGTGCCATCGGGGTACCTCATGAACCGGAGATAAAAGGGCTTCTCGGTGCCGACATAGTCGTCGTAGTAGAAGGCCAGCTTGCCACATTCGCTGCACTGAAGATATTTCGCCATGGGTTCTCCTTGAGAGAATAATCAGGATTCCAACTTCCCGATGACCTCCTGCTGACCGCCGTGTGCCTCCGGAGCTTGCTCGCGGTACAGACCCAGCGCTTTCATCACCGGCGTATCTTGAATCGAAAACAGAATCGCTCCTTCGTCGCCTGCGCTTGTGTGCTCGTGCCACGCCCATAGCGGAACGACAAAAAGTCGCCGCCCGCGCAGTCAAACCGCTTTCCCCCGACGAGCGAATAACCGCGGCCTTCGAAAACATGGTAGACCGCGCTGTTCACCTGGCGATGGACTTTGGTGTGTAGCGCTCAACGTGGATAGAACCGAACCTCCAGTGTGAGCAGTCGAATACTCACAGCGAAATCTTCGAAAGGACTGGCGGCAGACGGTTCTTGACTCATCGCTTTCCTCTCGCAAAGAAGATACTCGGGAACCCAGGGGAGGTCAATGGAAAGTCGTAGGACGCCCAAGCTTATGGGTAAGCAGAATGAATGGATGCCAGCAAGAAAGGGATTGGCGCCCAGGCCGAAAGCTTTTGGCTTATGGCTGCTCAGTTAGCTGAAGAGAAAAATGACGTAAAAAGAGCGCTTGAGTCCGCCCGGGCGGCGGTGGCTCTAAACCCGAAGAATAGCTCGGCGCAACAGAAACTTGAGCAGCTGCTTTCCGCCGCTCGCTAGCAAGTTGCCGGGTGCATGTCTGTTTGACAGATTGACTAGGTAACTCCATAATGGCGCCATTATAGAAACGAGAGTGATTCGGCCAGTTTTCACGTAGCGACGACAGGCGGTAAATTTCGAATCGGTCGTGTGTTTAGGAGAAAAGACGAAAATCCAGCCCTCCCCTAGCTCTCTCCTGTTCTCGTTCTTTTTTTTCTCGGCTGTCTTTGTTTTTCCCAACGCCTATGCCGGTCAAGAGGCGCTGGTGACGCGGGATCTCCACTGGGTTGTGACCCGAGAGAAGTTTGAGTTGGCAGTCGAGCGCATTCGAGCGGGCAAGGAAACGCAGTCCCGCCCGCCCGTCATTCTCAGTCACGGCCTCCTGGTGAACAGCTCGTTCCTCAATCTTGATGAAGAAAATAGTCTCGCGCGTTACCTGGCACGCGAAGGATTTGACGTTTGGAATCTTTCTTTTCGTGGCACAGGGCGAAGCCTGGCTCCGCTTAAGAATCCGCCTAAGAGCTGGGACCTGGACGCGCTGGTGGAGCAGGATATTCCTCAGGTTATTCGATTTATTCTCAAGGAGACGAAGAGCGCGAAGGCGGGTTGGATCGGCTACGAACTCGGAGGAATGCTCTTGTACGGATACCTCGGACAAAAAACTGATCCGGGGGTGGCGGCGCTGGTGGCGATCGCCGCGCCGTTAACGTTCAACGACCCGGAGCAAGGCGCGATCAAGAAGTTGCTCGACTTGAATGAGTATCAAACGCTTAAAAAATTTCTACTTTATTTGAACGCGCCTTTCCTCATGCGTCTCATGGTTCCGCTCGTGCCTAAGGTCGAGAAGCTCTTTTATAACCCGGAGAACCTTGATGAAGAAGTCAAAGAAAAGCTCTTTAACGGCGCCTTGGCCGAGATCAATCCTGGAGTTTTAGATCACCTCTTGTTAATGCTGCAGCGGGGGGAAGCGGTTTCCGCTCGCGAGGATTTCCGCTACCGGGAACATCTTAATAGGATTCAGGTTCCTGTTCTGCTGGTTGGAGGGGGAGAAGACTCTGTGGCCCCGCCAAAGGCCTTACAGCAAATTCACTCCCGTTTGGGTTCGGCCGACCGAACTCTCAAGATTTTTGGCTCCAAGACGAAAAAAGAGACGGCCTACGGTCATTTTGACTTGATCTTGGGGAAAAATGCCAGAAAAGATGTCTTCCCGGTAATCGGACAATGGCTCAAACAGAGGCTCGGAAGACGCTAGAGCCGCGCCACTTCGCCGCCCTTCTCTACCATACCTGTCTCACCGGCGGCGCCCTCGGATGCGTTGCAACTCTCTATCAGAT
>JBOHVR010000652.1:0-5000 GCA_050735755.1 Binatia bacterium | reverse complement strand
AGGCATTGCCGCGGCTAAAAATCGGACAGACGGTTCGGATTCGCCTTGGTTCGTATCCGAAAGACCTCTTTACGGGGAAAATAGCGCGCTTCAGTCCCACCATCGATCCGCAAAAGCGCGTGCTTCGTCTGTGGGCTGAGGTTCCAAATCGCGGAGGAAAATTAAAGCCTAATCTATTTGCAGAGATGGATATTGTCCTAGGAGGAGGTCAAGAGGTGCTCGCGATCCCCTTGGAGGCCCTCATAACGGCTGAAGGACAGAGCTTTGTTTTTGTGGAAGAGAAGGGTTCGTTCCGGCGTGCCGACGTGATCCTCGGAGCGCGAGATGACCGTTACGCGGAGGTGAAAAAGGGACTACTTCCTGGAGACCACGTCGTGACTGAGGGAAAGCAGCAAATCTACACAAAATCGTTGATGGCTCGTGGCGGCGGGGCGGCCTTGGGCGGCCACACGCATTGAGCAATGGAGAAATGGCTCCAATGTTGAGGAACCTACATGTTTAACTGGATCATTCAGTCGTCTTTAAGAAACCGCTTGTTAGTCGTGACTGCCTACGTCGTGATCCTCATTGCGGGTATCTTTGTTCTGCGCCGGATAACGCTGGATGTTCTCCCAGAATTTGCCCCACCTCAAGTCGTCATCCAAACCGAGTCGCCGGGCCTGTCGCCGGAGAATGTGGAGACGCTGATCACCTTTCGCATCGAGGCCGTAGTGAACGGGACGCCCGGAGTGGATGTGGTCCGTTCCAAATCATCGGCGGGGCTGTCTACCGTTATCGTGGTCTTCAAGTGGGGAACCGATATCTATACGGCAAGGCAGCTTGTCAACGAGCGACTCCAAGAGGCGCGCGAGCAGTTTCCTCCTGGGACCGAAGCGCCGGTCATGCTTCCCATCACTTCCGCCGTGAGCTGGCTGGTCAAGTTCGCGCTTCAAAGTGACCAGGTTTCCCTTTTGGATCTACGAACCCTTTGCGACTGGGATATCAACAACCGCCTCTTGGCTATCCCTGGAGTGGCCTCTGTGGTTTGTATGGGGCCCGGGCCCAAGCAGTATCAAGTCCTCCTTTCCTCGCCCAAGCTCCTCCAATACGACATTACGGTGAAGGACGTATTAGAGGCGCTCCGGGAGACCAACAAAAATGTGCCGGGAGGCTTCAACGTTGTCCATGGCCAGGAGTATGTGGTCACCGGGGTCGGAAGAGTAACCTCGCTTGATGACCTTAAAAACACCATTGTTGCCGAACGGGACGGTGTTCCCATTCCATTGAACCTAGTAGCCGATGTTCGTTTTGGCCCGGAATTCCCTAGGGGGGACAGCGCCTACATGGGAAAACCGGCGATCATTGCCACGGTCTCCAAACTCTTCGGCGCCGATACGCTTACGGTGACTTACAATGTCGAAAAAGCATTGGACGAGATCCGGAAGACCCTTCCCCAGGGTGTTCGATTAGAGACACAGGTTTTCCGTCAGGCAAACTTCATTGAATCATCTGTCACTAATCTACGGCGGGCTCTCATCGAAGGCGCTATCGTGGTGACGCTCGTGGTGGTGTTTTTTCTCTTTAACGTTCGCGCTTCCTTCATCACTTTGACGGCCATGCCGCTCAGCCTGCTTATGGGGATTCTTGCCATGAGCGCGTTCGGCGTGGGCATTAACGCCATGACGCTGGGCGGTTTGGCCGTTGCTATCGGCGCGGTTGTCGATGACGCCATCATCGACGTGGAAAATATTTTCCGCCGACTGCGGGAGAACCGACTGAAAGAAAATCCCGATCCTCCGTTAAGGGTCGTTTTTAACGCCTCGCGCGAGATCCGGATTCCGATCGTTTACGCGACACTGATTATTCTCGTGGTCTTTGCTCCAATTTTCTTTTTTACCGGTGTCGAAGGCCGGATCTTCACGCCTCTCGGACTCGCATTCACGATATCGCTATTCGCATCTCTGGTTGTTTCCGTGACTCTGACCCCGGTGCTTTGCTCTTTTCTCTTAGTCAGAGCCAGGCATCGGGAGGAAGGGAAAAAGGAGGAGGAAAGCTTCACGGTTCGGAAGATGAAGACCGGATACGAGAAAATTCTTATTCCATCGCTGCGGCATCCAGGCTGGCTGATGGGAATTGCTCTCGTTCTTTTTATCCTCAGCGTCGCGATGATTCCGTTTATGGGAACCTCTTTTCTCCCGGAATTCCACGAAGGAAATTTTATTGTGGCGGTGACCAGCCTTCCTGGAACCTCGCTCCCGGAAACCATGCGTCTGGGCTACCGAATTACTGAATTGCTTAGAAAATATCCGGAGGTCGTGTCGGTCGCGCAACGGGCGGGACGAGCGGAGCTGGACGAGGACGCGATGCCTCCCAATTTTATGGAGTTAGATATTCAACTCCGTTATGGCAAGCGGGACCCGGAAGAGCTTATTCACGCACTCCGAGAGGATTTGGAAAAGATTCCCGGTGTGGCTGTGAACCTTGGACAGTTCATTGCTCACCGTTTGGACGAAGTGCTCTCCGGGATCCGTGCCCAAATCGCGATTAAGATCTATGGGACAGACCTCGATCAGCTTTTGGCCAAAGGGCAGCAGGTGGAGCAAATCATGGCAGGGATCAAGGGGGTTACCGATCTTCAGCTAGAGCAGCAGATCCGGGTTCCCGAAGTCCGGATCAACGTAAATCGAGAACATGCCGCGCGGCACGGACTTAATGCTGGAGATGTACTGGAAGTCGCTCAGATTGCATTTAATGGAGAGCACGTTTCGAAAGTCATTGAAGGACAGAAGAGCTTCGACCTGTTTGTCTGGTTTGATGAGGCCTCTCGGCGAGACACGCAAGCGATGCGGGGAGTGCTCATCGATGGCCATAAGGGCTTCAAAATTCCGCTCAGCCAGGTGGCTGAAGTGGCACTTGAAAACCGCCCCTACTTTATCAACCGCGAGCGGGTCCAACGGCGGATTGCAGTTCAAGCCAATGTTGTTGGTCGTGATCTGGGGACTGTGATTGCTGAAGCGCAGGACAAGATTGCGAAGCAAGTTAGTCTCCCAGCGGGCTACTTCGTCGAGTACGGTGGGCAATTTGAAAGCCAGCAGGAGGCCACGCGGATCCTCTTGAGCTACGGGGCCATTGCAATCGTGGTCATCTTTCTTCTCCTGTACAAAGCGTTCAATTCCGCCCGCGCCTCTTTCCTCGTCCTGGCCAATCTCCCGCTGGCTTTAATTGGCGGAGTGCTGGCCATTTATTTTACCGGCGGCATCATGAGCATCCCCTCACTGATCGGCCTCATCAGCGTATTCGGAATCGCTGCCCGAAACGGCATCATTCTCGTGACCCATTATCACAACCTCCGCGTGGAAGGGTTTTCCCGAGAGGAAGTCGTGGTGCAGGGATCCAAAGATAGACTGGCGCCGGTTCTTATGACCGCGGCGGCAGCAGCCTTAGGGCTTCTTCCGCTGCTGTTTGGCGACATCGCAGGCAAAGAGCTGGAGCGCCCCATGGCTCACGTGATTCTAGGCGGATTATTCACTTCCACGGTTCTGAACATGCTCATCGTTCCTGTCCTCTATTCGAAATACGGTTGGGAGAAGGAAGAAGTCTTTGTCCGCCAGCTTGCTATCGAAAGAGGAGAAATCCTTGGCGTCACCGAGGAGTAAAACCGCAGAGTAAAAAAGGAGGAGTCCGCCATGAAGATGATAGGGCCGTAGTCCGGTCGGACAAAATCGATCAGATCGCACGCCAACTCAACAAGGCTGGCGTCAGCGGATGCACCGTATATCGGTACGCGGTTACGGTGAGCACTGGCATCTATACGAACCATTGATTCACGGCGGCCACCATAAGCTTGAAATTGTCGTCGAGGACGAACAAGTGGAAAACGTGGTGAAAGAGATTGTTAAAAGCAGCTCCACGGGTCGGGCAGGAGATGGCATGCTGTCGGTTCTTGATCTTCAAAGCGTCATCTCTTTGAAAACTAAATTTGGTGCTAAGGAATCATAGGAAAGATTCCACACTGGATCATTTGAGGTGACGCCAAAGAGGGCTGGAAGCCCCTGTACGATCAGCCGGAGCGGAAACCCACTGAGCATGACGGAAGCATCAAGCACTCCACACAGACGATCTATATCAAAAGAAACTATCGGTTGAGGAATGTAAGGCCTACAAGGGACCTTACGGCAACAAATAAGAATAAACAGAAAAGGGAGGTTTATGCCTATGTATTTCAAAACGGTAGGCTTTTTATTTCTGTCATTTGTTACTGTGTTTTCAGATGTACTGAATGCTGCCGAGGGTACCAAGGAACACGGTCATAAAACTCCTCACGGCGGGATCGTGAAGGAAGCCGAAGGGATGCACGTTGAATTTCTAATTGATAAGATCGGCGAGCCGAAGCTTTACCTGTATGACAAGGCGATGAAGCCTTTGGACCGGACTGACATGCAGACTAAGTTGACCGTGAAGGGACATGATGGATCGCAGCACAGCCGAGAATTGAAGGCCTCTAAAGATCCCAAGGAAGGCGTCGTGTTCAAAGGCGAGCCTGTCAAAGGGTTGAGTGATTGGGACACGGCGGTCGTGAGCCTGAAGATCAAAGACCGCTGGACTCATATCAGATTCTCGCACCATTGAGATAAGTGTTGGGTGGGCGGTCGTTCTTGCGTTGTCGGGTGAGGGATTGTACAGCACTCCTAAAGTCGAGGAGATCACACCATGCAGCGAGTTGGGGTTTTGGCGTTTGTGTTAATTGCGGTGCTTACGTCCTGTACGAAAGGGGATGAGCAGACAAAGGGAGAGCAGCATGGGACAGGCGAGCACGGCATGACACGCGACTGTACATTTACCTTGCCTCAGGGTAACGCGACCGAGGGAAGGAAAGTCTTTGTTGAGGCTGAATGTTTTAAGTGTCATGAGGTCAAGGGCGAAACATTTCCTGCAGCAGCCGAGAAAGATAAGGGAGTGGGACCGGAGCTCTCTCAAATGGCGGGCATGCATCCACCCGAGTTTTTCGCGGAATCGATTAT
>JBOHVR010000651.1:0-2195 GCA_050735755.1 Binatia bacterium | reverse complement strand
GTCCTCCCAGGCGGGAGATGACACCACGATTCGACGCGCTTGGGGCCGTTGGGAAGGCTCGCATGTTGTCGGAGGCAAAGCGACTTATACCTTAACCTATAATAATTACCGAACAATTTGTGAAAACTGTATCGGGACCTGGAGCGGGGAGCGGATGAAAGAAAGCTACACCCTGCTTGATTACTACGGCAAGCCCTGGACGGGAAGGAGAGCAGGGACTTACACAAACTATGCGGTTGAACAACCCGTTGGGATATTTACACTGGACCGTTTGGATCAGGACAAAAACGCCAACAGCAAGTTATTGGGAAGCATTGCTTATGTTCGCGCGAATGACAGATTTGCCGGAGATGCGGCAGTCTTTGTAGTCAATCTCGAGTCGGTCGAAGTCGCCAACACAGCGGTTTATATAGAGCCCGGCTCACACACGACGAAACACCCGTTCGCCTTGCACAACGCCAAGCCCAGATCCGGCGCTAACCTCATTGCCAAAAACCTGACCGCCGTTGGCGGCAAGCGTTCCATCTTTGGCTCTGGCTGGAACAAAAGTCATATCGCAGAAGGCTCTTCTCTCGATTCCGTTGGCAATGTCTTCACGTCCTCGCGCGGCGCCAATTTGTGTTACCGCTACAGAGACGGAGCGCTCACCAACGAGCCGCTCTGGCCGTGGCCCATGAATACAAGGATCATGGAGGCCATGGCCTCGTCCGGTAGAACACCTCTTGATGTAACCCGTACCATAGAGTCGTTGTTTGGCTCGATACCGCCCTCTTGCAAAGGCACAACTCCCCCACTGTGTCCGGCGCCGCCTGCGTCTACTGACATCAGCGAGCCTTCCGCTCCAACGAATGCTCCAGGGGTTCCTTAGGGATCGTCGATTTTCGCGCCAAGCCTCCGCTCGATGCACGCGCCAGACCTCTCCCCCGCGTCTCTCGCATTGAGATATCCCGATAACCTGCCAATTGAATGCTTGGATCCGAGAGCGCATTGCGAAATGCTGAATCGAGCAGAGCTCTAAGCTCGAGGATCCTGGGCTCAACGTAGCTCGACCAACGTTTCAACTCTTCATCCACGTAGCCGGGATGGGCGACAAACTCATTGTAGCCGCCCGGAAGGTTGCGCAGCATCGTCAGATAGTTTTCGACGCGAATACGCCCCGGCCGCGTTACCATCTCCGTGATTTCCACACGCCGGTCCGGCATCGCGAAACCACGCCGCAGCGCGCCCCACCTCAAACCGTAGTTCCAAACGAATTTAGGCAACCTCGTCGGACGGGCAAGCAAATGTCGCACATGGCGTAAACGCGGAAATTGACTTTCCATCCCCACCAGATATTTGTGGGTGCGAATTCTTCTCACCCCGGCTCTCTCGGCAACTTCCAAAAAAAGACGATAAATTCCCGGGAAGCGATGGTATCCCGCATGAAAATCAACGTGCGAGAATGACCTTCCTGCCAGGTCGCGCGTCTTTTCCACCTGCGCAGTCATCTCACGGCGGAGCTCATCAAGCCGGATCGACCCGCTCATAAAGCGGCGAGGAAAATCGCGGTATAGGAAATCGCCGTTGCCGTCTAATAGACTCCGTACTTGATCCGGCGGCAGCACGGGCTTGCCCACAACGGGATTGATGTGACAGCCAACCGATAGATCCGGATGCCTCTTGACCAGCCGGGCCAACTGGCCGGCATGCGAAAAGTTGACATTGACCGATACGCTGCGCACGGTGCCAAAGGCGATGCACTCCTCAATCGCGCGCGTGATACCTGCGGTAAACCCGTAGCCGTCCGCATTAATGATCAAATAGCGCATGGTGTTTTCAAAAGGCTGCGGTAAAGGCGCGCAATTTTCTCCGCTTCGCCTTCCCAGACCATGTACTTGGACGCCAGTTCCCGCAGTTTGGCGCCGGGGTCGGCGCCGCTCTCGACCTTCTCGATCATCCCCAGCGCCGCGCGGGCATAAACCGCGGGGTCTTCGCTCTTGATAATTGAAACGCTGTCCTTATTTGCGCCGGCTTGCTCCAGAAGCCGGTCAAGAACCGGCATCGACGATGAAACTACGGCGCACCCTGCTCCCATGTACTCACAAACCTTGACCGGTAGCGCGACCTCCAGGTGAGGAGCCAGCCACGGGTGCACGTCGAGTCCGACCTTAGCGTTTCCCAGCAATGCCGGGATTTCCTGGTAGGGAGTTTTTCCC
>JBOHVR010000650.1:0-2658 GCA_050735755.1 Binatia bacterium | reverse complement strand
ACGCTCGGCATACGACTTCACCTCTTTCAACGGCCAGGTCGATATCCTGCCCGGACTGATAGCCCAGGACTATCTCAAATTTTGTTCCGAGAGTTTCTTCCATAAGCTTGGGCAGGTAATAGGCCGTCGAAGTCGTCCCCGTAGCCCCGCACTTAGGGGCGGTAGACGCATTGCGGACATCATCCATAGATTTGTAAGGCGCATCAACCCGCATGTACATTTGGTGATTCGATCTCACCGTGCTGCCGATCCAGTGAAATTTCGTCCAGTCAAATTTCACCTGATCCCTCTTTAAGAGTTGATCGAAGTACAGCGCCGGAAAGAGAGCGCCGATCGTCAAGCCGTCAGGTTTGGCCACGTTGTAGACTTGGTTGGCCGCAATCATGGATCCCGCGCCCGGTACGTTTTGCGCAACGAAGTTCGGATTGCCGGGAATATGCTTAGACAGATACTCGCCCATGAGCCGCGCATAGAGATCGTAAACATCGCCCGCTTTGGTGCCGACGATAACGGTGATCGTCTTGCCTTTATAGAACGGAGTCTGCGCGTGAGCGTTGGCACTCACCAGCAGAGAAAGGAAAAATACGAAAACAAACTTGCTCATAAATGGCTCCTTCCTGAGATGACGCCGCCCTGGGGTTCCCCGCTGAGAACCTGACACAGGGGCCTGATGTCGTCTAGAGTTTCCAAATGCTGGACGGATTCAAGCGCGCGCTGAATCGCCGGCTCTTTGATCGCCCGGCGCGCGCATTCGACAAATTTTTCTTTGAGCTCGTCCGCTGACAAAGGCGACTCCGCGCTCCCTTTAGGGGAAACAACCTCGCGCGAAAAACTCTTCCCGCCCTTGAGTCGAATGGTGACTTTGGCCGGTCGGGTTCCTGCTGCGCTTGCGTTTAGCGCGGGGTCGAGCTTCATGTTCACCTTTTCCGCCAGCTCCAGCACACGCCGGTCGCGTATGGCGCTGTCGGTAAACGTGTCGAGCCCAATCTTTCCATCGATAATCGCCCGCGCCAAAATATAACCCATGCTGAACTTTCCTTGCAGCGCGGTTTGCGGAATCTTGAAAGCAATTCGACTATAGGTGTGCTGCGAAACGTTGGCCTCGATCGACTCGACCGCGTCCGGCGCAATCTGATGCGTGGCGCGCATGTCAAGGACTGCGTCGATCGCGGTGTGAGCGAGCCCGCCGCAGGGATAAGCCTTGATTTTTATGCCCGCGTCGATCAACTCATGAACACGACCCAGCTCGTTGAGAGGTCCATTTTCCGGCGGCGCTGCCAGATAGAAAGTCTCCAAGAAACCGCCTCCCGCTTCCAGCGCCTTAGCATTCGCCGTATATCCCGCTTGAGCCAGTTTGGCGGCAAGAACTCCGTTCCTTGCTCCGAGACCCACGTGCAGAGGCTTCGTCATGGTCCCAAAGTTGGCCGCCACGCCGCTTGCCATCGAGGCGGTCATGCCCAGCGCCATTGCGAACTCCGACGCGTTGAGCTGCAGCAGCTTGGCGCAGGCGACAGTGGCGCCTAAGGAGCCGAGCGTTCCGGGAGCGTGCCAATCCTGCGTTGAATCTTTGAGCGAAAGAGCCAGCTTGGCCGTCACCTCGAACCCGCACACGTAGGCTTCGAGAACCGCGCGCCCGCTCGCTCCCAATGAATCTCCCAGCGACACGATAGCTGGAATAATCGGCGCCGTGGGCTGGCCCATCATGGTAAAGCTGTGATCATAGTCCAGGGCGTGAGCCGCGGTGCCATTAGCTAAGGCAGCACAGAGCGCCGACGATTTAAACCCCTGGCCGAGCAAAGTTGCCTCGCCGTTAGCGTTTTCCTGCCGCGCGATCCCGGCGCAGATCTTGGCGCAATCTTCCTGGCTCCCTGCCAGGGCTACTCCCAGGCAATCGAGCAAAGCGGTCTTTGCCGTGGCTACGACCTCGGGCGGGATTCTCTCATAGCGGGTATCCACTACGAATCGGCTAATTTTTTCAGTCGCGTCCATGATCCTTACCTGACTCCTCACCCACAATTTTGTGGAACGGTGGTGCCGGCCGCCCGCGGAGCCACGGTTATTGCACGAACAGTTTCTTTATCTGAGCGACCACTTCGGAAGGCTGTTCCATCACTTCTTTGGCGATCGGCTGCAGCTCCTCTCCCCGGCTCGGGTTAACGTCGATTCTCAACTTCTTGGCCTCGGCCAACAGCTCAGGATCTTTTACTGCCTTATCGTAAGCCGCGCGCAATACCTTGACCCGCTCCGCGGGGGCCCCTGGAGGCGCAAGCAGCGGCCGGGCCCATTCCCCGCCGAGCAGCATCGCCTCGGCGACACGCTGGCTCGTGGGCGGAGTCTTGTATTCTTTCATCAACTCATGAACGGTAGGCGCGTCGGGCACCCGCTCGTTTCGCTTGCGCCCGCCCTGGGCCAGAAAACGAGTGAAATTGTTCTTCGCCCAAGTCAGGAACGGCTCGCGGGAAAAATAAGTCGAAATGGTCAGCCCCATGCATTGCACTTCGCCTCTTTCGAGCGCGATCGCGATTTCGCTACTGCCCGGATAGCCCACCACATGGTTTACTTTTGCGCCAATGGTTTCTTCCAAGATCTTCGTCTTGACATAGTCCGAGCTGCCGTCGCCCGTCGTACGGCATTTGGGCTGATCCTTCGCCTTAACAT
>JBOHVR010000649.1:0-8225 GCA_050735755.1 Binatia bacterium | reverse complement strand
TTGGCGGCTCGCTGTTGAGCGCGCTGCTGACCTACGGCGTCGGTAAGGTTGCGGGGAGAAAAACTGTGCGCCGGATAGCCGGCACGCAGCTGGCCCGAGTGCAACGCCAAATCTCGCGCCACGGATTCATCTCAGTGCTGGCAGTTCGCATTCTGCCCGTCGCTCCGTTCACGGTTGTCAACATGGTGGCTGGAGCCTGTCAAATCCATGTGCGCGACTTTTTTTTGGGGACGCTTTTCGGAATGGCGCCCGGCATATTGGCTTTGATAATGTTGAGAACCCAATTGGATCGCACCTTGCGAGATCCGACCATCGAGGGTTTTGCTCTGCTTTCAGCTTTGTCTGTTTTTTTTGCCTTGGCAGGTTGGGTCGCTTACCGCCGGATTGTCAAGAAACCCCGCGCACGGGCCAGATCATAATCGGCCGAGAATTTCGGCCATGAACGGGAAATTCTTTACCGTAGCTTCTTATAACATTCACCAGTGTGTCGGAGTGGATGGAAAGCGTGACCCGCATCGGGTCGCGCGCGTCATTCAAGAGTTGAAACCCGACATTATTGGCCTTCAAGAAGTCGACTACAGGCCCCTGGGCGACCAAAAGTCCTACCAGCTCAACTATCTCGCTGAAGCGACCGGACTCACCGCCATAGCCGGACCAACCATCCACCGTCCCGACGCGGAATTCGGCAATGCGCTTTTGACCCGGCACGAAGTCATCAACGTTTGCCTGCACGATATCAGCGTTCCGCGCCGGCAGTCGCGCGGCGCAATCGATGCTGTCATCGACATCAACGGGCAGACTGTGCGCGTTCTCGTTACCCATCTTGGCCTGAGCGGCCGCGAGCGCAGACGCCAGGTGCTCCGTCTCATGGAGTTGGTAGCCAACAAAGGCACACGCCTGACATTGCTGCTCGGTGATCTTAACGAATGGTGGCCACCCCGGTTTTCGGTGCGCAACCTCAATGCACGCCTGGGTAGGGCTTTCTCCCCGCGCACGTTTCCTTCCAAATTTCCGCTTTTCGCCTTAGATCGGATCTGGGTTTCCCCCCATGAGGCACTACTGGAAACTACAATAACGAAGACTCCCCTGACCCGCATCGCTTCGGACCATCTGCCTTTGCAGGCGACGATCCGCCTGTCGGAACCCGTGTCTCTGGAAGAAATGGCCGACGGAATCCCCATCCTGCAGGACCGTTCTTGAGTTTTTTCGCAAAGCTTAGCGACTCGGCTCAAGGGACGAAGCCTGGGCGCGGCCAGTTCTCGACGAGAGTCCTGCCGGCCCGGGTATCCATTTCTTGCTGGTCTCGAAAAACAAAAAAGGCGGGGCCATGTTTACACTGCCTTAGTCATGTTGATAGGAAAGTTTCATTTGTATAGTGTGCAGGAAAAGTTTCACGCATGAACGCCTTCGCCAAAATGGCGCGCGAGCTCGACTCCTTGAGCGACGGTCAAAAAAGACTGGGAGAGTACCTGCTAAGCGATGGCTCCGCTCTGCTGGTATCGACTGCGCGCGAAGTCGCCGCCATTGCGCGACCGGGTGTCATCCCGAACGGTTAACGAAGGAGAGGGAGATGCCGAAGAACGGCTTTAAGATCATGGACAGTGACATGCACGTGTACGATCCGCCGGATCTATATCTCAAATACATGGACACCGGCTGGGGCGATCGTATTCCACGCGGCGAGTGGCCCAAGGGGCACGGGCGGGTTGAATTCAAACTTGGCGACGGCAAGGTGCTCAGACCGAGAAGCGAACGCATCGAGCAGGGCGAGAAAAAACTTGCCGACCGTCACGTGGAAGGACCGAGGCGGGGCTATGACCCGGTCTCGCAGCTCGTGGCGATGGATCAAGAGGGCCTCGATGTCGCGGTACTCTTTCGCACCTCTCCGCTATATGCCGACGACGGCTTCGAGCCCGAATACGCGCTAGCGTTATGCCAGGCCTGGAACAACTGGATTGCCGATTTCTGCGCGCAGGACCGGCTACGACTCAAACCATCGGCTGTAATTCCCCTGCACGATGTCCAACTGGCTCTCAAAGAAACCCGGCGGGTCGTCAAAGACTTAAGCGCCATTGGGTTATCCATTGGCCCCGAGCCTGTGCTAGGCAGGCAGATTCACGATGCTTATTTTTATCCCTTGTGGGCCGAGGCCGAGGCGCTGGGAGTGCCGGTCTGCTTTCATCCGCCGGCGACTCCGGGAAGCGTGCAGGCCGCGCAGAGATTTATCGGTCACCCCAACGAAAAGATCCTGGTGAATGCCTTTCGCAATCCCGTGGAGCAGATGTTTGCCGTCGGCAGCATCTGCGGCGGCGGAGTCCTCGAGAAGTTCCCCAGGCTCAAAGTCGCTTTTCTTGAAGGCAACTGCAGCTGGCTGACCTGGGCCCTCTATCGATTGGACGAGCGCTTTGAGCTGGCGGGAGAACTGTCGGACGTCCCGTTAAAGCTCAAGCCGAGCGAGTACTTCAGAAGACAGTGCTTTATCTCGGTCGATGTCGATGAGGAGCTGGTTACCGATGTCATCAGCGCCGTTGGCGACGACAATCTGGTCATCTCGACCGATTATCCGCATATCGACTCGAAGTGGCCGCAGGCTACCGATTCGTTTCTCTCGATCAAGGGCGTCAGCGAAGTCTCCCAACGAAAGATTTTATGGGACAACTGCGCGCGCCTCTACTGGTTAGCGCACTAATTCATCAAAGCTTGCAGCCGGCATCCGGTGAGAACAATGACGGCACTGTTCCAGAAATGAGGATTTGGGGACCCCTGCATCGTCGTGCGGCCGGGTCACTCGCTGGCGGGCGGGATGCTCGCCAGGACAGCGGTGAGGGAAGTCATCATCGGGGAGCCGAATGTTCTGACCGCGATCGTGAGGACGATCCAGGAACGGGGTTACGACAAGGGCAGAATAGGGATTGTCGAATACGATCCTTTTACGTCGATTCCGAAGAACCACTGGGATTTCTTTATTGCGAACTTGCCTCAGGCGGAATTTGTTTTTGTGACAAAACAATTCATTGCCGCGCGCTTAATCAAGAGCGACGAAGAGATCCAAGCCGTGGAGCGTTCAGCAGAGCTGGGGGACATCGGCATTCAGGCCTTAGCCGAAAGGCTTAAACCCGGGATGACCGAAGGGGAAGCTTTCGGCATCGTCCATGAGGCCGTGCTCAAACACGGCGGCGAGATGGGCATGATCCAGCTCGCGCCGGCTTCCATGCTTGACCCCGACATCAATGATCAACGCCCGCGACCGGTTCAGCGTATCGTTGGAGATCGGGACATCATCAACAACGAGCTGGGAATTTTCTATAACGCCTACGAAGCGCAAACCGGCAAGCCGATCATGACGGGGCCTCCGACAGCAGAATATCAAGAGATGTTCGACATCGCTCTGGAAGGATACCAGCGCGTGTCGGCGACGCTTTACCCGGGCAAAAGCAGCGCGGACTCCGTACAGGCGGCTAAATTCATCCACGATACCGGATACGATGTTTATGGCGGTTATCTTCAGGGTATGCTTGGGGCAAACCCGCGTCACGAGCCGCAAATCGGGCCCGACCGGTCGACAAGCTCTGAAGACCGCTTTTTATACGACAGTGACGGCCAGCTCACTTACAGGCCGGGCATGTTTTTTACGCTGCAGATGCACATTATCGACAAGGAAAAAACGCGCGGCCTCTTCTTGGCAGATACCTTCGCCATCCAAAGCGCCGGTCCAAAGTGCCTCAACAAATTTCCGCCTCAATTGATCCGCCTGTAACACAAAGTAAGCTCGTTGCTTGCGCGTGAGCCGCTAGTTTAGCCGGCCGGTCTGAACTTGGGGATCGTGAAGCCTTCTCGGGGATGATCCTCATAGACAATCTCGACCGGCATTCCCACTTTGACTTCTCCGGGGTCGATGTCGATGATGTTGCTGCTGATGAGCGGTCCTTCGTCCAATTCGATCAGCGCGTAAACATACGGGACGTCTTCTTTAAAGCCGGGATGCAGCGCCCAATGATGGATATTAAAGGCAAACACTTTCCCTTTGCCGCTGGCTTCACCCCATTCCAGATTGCCCATAAACGGCTCATTGTCATGGAAACGGCAATAGGCCTTGGGCCAATAATGGGCGCCGCAAGTTTTGCATTTGAACAAAAGCAACTTGTGTTCGCGCAGCCCATCCCAAAACGGCTGGTTGTCCAGATCGATATTGGGCAAGGGCTTTTCATAAGGCTGCGTTACAATGCGGACATTATCCTTCGTCGTCATTCTTACCTCCCCAGCAACGTGCACGAGTGAATAGAGCACATCCCCGGCGCTAACATTTCCCCGCCATGGCCGGTGCTCATCGCCACATCGCAATCGCGAATCTGTCTCTCGCCGGCCTCTGCGCGGATTTGCCGCGCCGCTTCGGCAAATCCCGTCAAGTCCGCCAGATGATAACAGCTTAACAGTCCGCCGCCGGTATTCACGGGGATCGATCCCCCCGGGCCGATAACGCCGCTGGCAACGAAAGGTCCGCCTTCCCCTTTCTTGCACCAGCCGTAATCCTCGAGCTGAAACAGAACCTCCGCGGTGAAACAATCGTAGAGCTGCGCGCACTTGACGTCCTCGAGCTCCAGCCCGGCTTCTCTGAAGGCCTGTTCCTTGGCCGTCTTCACCGCCATGTGAGTGTAGTTCTTCTTTTCCCACCACAGCTCCCGCTCGATTTCACCAAATCCCTGCCCCAGAACGTAAACAGGGGGTTTCTGCAGGTCCCGCGCGCGCTCGGCTGTCGTTAAAATGAAAGCGATGCCGCCGTCGGAAATAAGGCAGATATCCAACAGATGATAAGGCTCCACGACCAGAGGCGAGTTCTGATGGTCCTCGATGGTCATCGGACGCCCGTACATTTTGGCTTCGGGATTTTTGCATGCCCAGGCGCGCTCGGCGACCGCGATCGCGCCAAGCTGCCGGCTCGTCGTTCCATATTCCGCCATATGGCGAGCCGCCATCCAGGAGTGGTGACTGAAAGCGCGTATGTCCCCTAGAGGCCTGCCCCAGGCGCCTTCCTTTTCCAGATGAACCATGCCGCGGAAGCCCTTTGCCTTGGTTTCCTGGGCGCCGGTCCAATCGTCGACAACACCGCATAACGCAACGTACTTGGCGATGCCGCGATCCAAAAACGACATAGCCGCCGAGATACCGAGCGCGGCCAAAGCTCCGCCGCGCTCGATCGAAAAAAAGAAATTGACCGGTAACGCCAGCAGGCGGGGGAACGGATCCGCGTAGGCGGACCGCTCGCCGGCGCCTGCGCCGCGGACGATTTCGATAGCGCCGTCGACGTCCGCGCGCTTTAGACCCGCGTCTGCAATCGCCCGGCGCACCGCTTCGGCCGCGACCTGGCGACGGCTATGGTTAGGTTGGGGGCCGGCAACGACTCCCAAACCTGCAATCGCATATTTTCTGCTCGACGACATAAAAGCCCTCCTCGTGTTGCGCCGGGTTTTTACGTTACCCCATACTATCGCTATCGCTGAGTCACACATGAACGCCGTAGCGCTGGCTGAACCTGTGGCAGCCGATAGCGATCACGACCACGATAAAGACGATCACGATGGAAAACGCGCTCAGCTCGGTAATTTGTCCGTTTTCGTAAAGCTCCCAGATGGTTGTTGCGATCACCTGGGAGCGCGGCCCGTAAAGGATGATGGCCATGGATAATTCGCGGATGCAAATCAGGAAAATAAACACCCAACCGCCGAAGAGCGCCGGGGCAAGCAGGGGGAGGACCACCTTGCGGAATGTTGTCCACCAACCAGCGCCGCTGGCATGAGACACATCCTCCAAGTCCTGATGGATTTGGAGCAGGCCGGAATAACAATAGCGCATGCCGTACGGAAGATAACGCGCGACAAAGGCTAGAATCAGGATCCACACGGTTCCGTAAACCGGAATCGGAATCGTCAGGTAAGTCCTCAGCACAGCCAGACCCATGACAATTCCGGGTAGAGCCAAGGGCAAGCTGGCCAGATTGTCTAAAAGCCAGCGGCCGCGGATTTTCGTGCGGATGACGAGCCACGCCGTCACTGCTGTTAAAAACACGCTCGCGGTCGCGCTGATCAAGCCGATAAAAAGACTGTTGCGAAAGGAGTGCTGGACGTTGGTATTGTTGAAAGCCGAGACGTAATTTTCCAGGGTCAAGGAAGAAAACATGTGAACCGACGGCGCCGCGTAGTAGGGAAGTAAAGAAGCCCACAGCAAAGCCGCAAGCGGCAACACGAGCAAGCCCGGCAGCAGCAGAATCAGCGCTGCCGCAAAGTAGCGCCAGGCTCCGAGATCGACGATCCGCGGGCGGAACCCCTTGCCGGTGATGATTTGAAACTTGTACGTCTCGCGCGTTGCGCGCGAGTAAAAGTAGAGCAAAAATGACACGAGAACGATCAGCAAGACCGCGTACGCGCTTGCGTCCCCGTAGCTCGGCAGCAATCCTCCTCCTCTGATCTTGAGATAGATCTCCGTCGTCAGGACTGTGATGCCTCCGGGGATGCCGACGAGCGCCGGGATTTCAAATGATTCGATGGCGCGCACGAAAGTAATCAGCAGCACCGACAGGATGCTCGGAATAGCGAGCTTGAGAGTGATATTGAAGAAGGTTTTCCCTCGGCTCGCGCCCGAGATGGACGACGCCTCTTCCAGAGAAGGGTCCATGGAACGGAAGGGGACAGCCATAAGCAGGAACACCGTCGGAGTCCACAGCGCGCTTTCCGTCAGGATCATGCCGGACATGGAAAAGATGTTAAACGGCGCCTGTTTCAGCCCAAACAGGTCCATCAGCCAGGTGTTGATCAGCCCGGCCCGAGGGCCTAAAAGCAAAATCCAGCCGACGACCTTAATGATGCCGGGCACGGCAAACGAGACGAACGCCGTGATGTAGACGATGCCACGGAGAGGAGTGTTGGTTCGCTCCACGATCCACGCCAGCAGGGTGCCCAGGATCAAGGCGACGGCGGCGCTTCCCAGGGCAAAGCGCACCGAATTGACCAGCAGATCGATTGTGTTGGGAGTGGAGAGGATAGACGCATAATTCTTCAGCGTCAGGCCGCCAACCTCAAAGCCGGTCTCCTCGCGCAGGCTCGTTTCGACGGTAAAAAAGATCGGAGGTAGGACCAAATAAGCCAGGATAATGAGAACGATAAAGAAGAGCGGGATATGGGAGCCGTGCTCCCATATCGTCGACCGTAGTTTGCTGGTGGAGATCAGCTGCGAAGAAGCCATGACGACACCCTTTGGATAGTTTACCCGCGTTATCCGTTCGGCCCTGACAGCTTTTTCTCATTTTTCCATAAGGCTAATAGGTTCATATAACAAGACCCCCTTCTCCTTCACGCTCCGTGTTTTCCCGAATTTTTTACCTTGGCCAATCCTGCGGAGCCGGCGATCTTTGCATCTTGCAGGTGAACCCCCGGCGTGTTATTCGACGCCTGAGAGGGCTGGCAGTTTTATGCGGCTTGGTGTCATCTCCGATATCCACTCCGAGGCGGACCGACTCGATCAAGCTCTGCGCTTGCTACAAGACTGTGAGTTGATTGTTTGCGCAGGCGATATCAGCGATCAGTCCAAATTCGACGCCAGAGCGGTTCAGCTCCTATTAGAGTGCGGGGTTCTGGCTATCAAGGGAAACAACGATTTCGCTGCCTGTCGTAATCCGCTCATTCAAAAGAGTACGGCCGGTAAGCCGGAGGAGAGATGGCTTCGGAGCCTGGCGGATTTCCCGTCGCATCGTTATTTAACGCTAGGCGGGCTTCGTCTGGGGGTTTTTCACGGCTCTCCCTGGGACGATCCCACGCGCGATTTTTTCCGTTACGTGTTTCCCGAGAGCGAACGGGACATTCAACGGATTGGGTCGGCCGGTTTCGATTTGGTCATTCTCGGCCATACCCACAGAGCGATGCGGTTAGAGGCCAATGGCACCTTGATCGTCAATCCCGGTAGTTGTGGCTGCGGCAACCCGCCCTCCTGTGCCGTGATCGACACCGGTTCGCGGGCCGTCGAATTGCTGGTTCTGAACCGGTGATCGGCTGCTTCGATGAGATTGCTCGCCGAAACTAAATCCGGGTCTGCAGTGAAATGGCGGTTGTGTCGGCTCGGCTACCTAAGGCTGGCCGGCGTTCCTAACATGTTCAGGAATTCCTCTAGACGGGCCCGGAATTCCGCGGGAGCCGTGAGGTGTAGCGCATGGCCCCGGCCCATGAAGATGTGCAAGG